>NZ_JAUBTU010000028.1:0-79765 GCF_036705085.1 Microcoleus sp. B6-A1 | reverse complement strand
TTTTCTCCTGGCTCCTGACTCCTGACTCCTAACTCGAATTTCTAGCGGAGGGCGGCTTTCATTGAGATGCTCTCTCTTGTAGAATAAGGTTTAACCTAGCTCTTTCAAGCCTTCTAATTTTCAAGTAATTCGCTTAGAAAATACCAGAGTTTTTGTTCATTGCTTAATCCCACTACACGAGATATTGCTGGTAGTGTTTTACGCTTCATATTAGAAAATTCCCACATGAAAGTAATTAAAAGTCTCACAAGTTCTCACTTATGGAAATAGTATTTGGTAGGCTTTGTATAAATCACAGTAATCGTCGATCCTCAACAAATTTTATCGTTACGGCGGGTTCTCCGAGCTTCAACATAGTCGTAAAGGGTTTACGGCACTTTCTATTTTTATGATCTCAGGAAAGTGATGAAAGAGCGTTACCTTAGAGTCGCCGAATTTCCCTAACTAATTTTATGCAGGAGCCAACAGTAAGTAAATATAATATTTAGAGAATAATGTCGTGCACCTAAGTAACTATTCTCGTTAGTATGGCTGACGCCAGGCTAGGCTATCAGCTCATGTGTTTAAGGCGAAGTGTAAAAAAAAATCAGCAATAAAACCCTATAAACTCATGTTCATGCGTACTACGGCTCTCACTCTAATAGAACTCAGGACTGCGATCGTCCGGGAACCCTTGGTGGTTTCGCCCGATACGACGGTGATGGATGCGATCGCCCAAATGAGCGGCGTGCGATCGCTCTGCAACACCGCTAGAACGGCGGATGGTCAACTCGACGACCTCCACAAGGAGGCGCGATCGAGCTGCGTGTTGGTAGTCGAAAACGAGCAATTAATCGGCGTACTGACCGAGCGAGACGTGGTGCGGCTGAGTGCCCATCAGCGTTCCTTGGAGAATTTGGTGCTCCGGGAGGTGATGGCACACCCCGTCGTCACCCTCCGCGAGTCCGCCTTCACCGATTTATTTTTTGCGATTAATCTGCTCCTGCAGCACCACATTCGCCATTTGCCCATCGTGGACGAGCTCGATCGCCTAGTGGGCCTAGTGACTCACGAAAGTCTGCGCCAAATATCTCGACCGATCGACCTGCTGCGGTTGCGTATCGTAGCAGAAGTGATGACCCGCGAAGTGATTTGTGCTGCGCCAGATTGTTCCCTACTGGCGATCGCCCAACTTATGGCAGAGCATCGCGTCAGTTCCGTGATGATTGTGCACCCAGGCGGAATCTCTGCTGAACCGCTACAAATTCCTGTGGGGATTCTCACCGAGCGGGATATTGTGCAATTTCAGACATTGGGCTTGAACCTGGAAACCTGTCTAGCTCAGGCGGTAATGAGTACGCCGATTTTTGGCGTTAGATCCGACGATTCGCTCTGGACTGTGCAGCAGATCATGGAGCAGCGATCGATCCGTCGGTTGGCGGTGACGGGGGAGCTAGGAGAACTATTAGGCATCGTCACCCAGAGCAGTTTGCTGCAAGCCCTCAACCCGCTGGAGCTATACAAGCTGGCCCAGAAGTGGGAAGAGAAGGTGGTGCGCCTAGAGGCGGAAAAGGTGGCGCTGCTGGCAAATCGCAACCTTGAGCTCCAGCAACAGGTGGAAGCTCGGACAGCCGCTCTCAACACCAAGGTACAACGAGAGAAATTACTCGCAGACTTGGCCACCCAAATTCGCTCGTCCCTAAGCCTGCAAACGATTTTGGATACGACTGTGCAGCAGGTGCGGCAAGTGCTCGGCTGCGATCGCGTCAATATTTGGCGGTTTGAAGCCAATAGGGAAATCATTGTCGTGGCAGAATCCACCGACTCGTCCCTGTCTATGTTGGGCCAACGGGTCAATGAGACCTGCTATAAGCAAGACAATCCTGAGATTTATCGTCAGGGATATGTTCGCGTCGTACCAGATATCTCCACAGCCAACATATCAGACTGTCATCGGCAGATGCTGATCCGCCTCCAGACACAAGCCAAAATGGTGGTGCCGCTACTGTGTGGCGATGAGTTATGGGGCTTGCTCAATGCCAGCGAAAGCCAACACCCCCGCGACTGGCAACCGGAAGAAGTTGAACTGATACAAGCCTTATCAGTGCATCTGGCGATCGCCATTGGGCAAGCCACGATCCACCAAAAATTGCAGAATGAACTGGTAAAGCGACAGCGGATCGAAGCCACCCTGAGCGAGAGCGAACAACGCTACGCCTCCCTTGCCGCCGCCGCTCCGGTGGGGATTTTTCGCACCGATGCCGAGGGGCTATGTACCTATGTCAACGATCGCTACTTTCAGATCAGCGGACTCACAACAGGAGCCACTATCGGACAGGGATGGCAACAAGGAGTGCACCCCGACGATCGCGATTGGGTCATTGCCCAATGGGAACAATTCATTCAAGGTAACGACTCTTTTGAACTCGAATATCGCTTTCAACGTCCCGACGGTGAAGTAACGTGGGTTTATGGGCTGTGCGTCGCCGAACTCGATGCCAATGGACATCGGATCGGCTATATAGGCACCATTACCGACATTAGCGATCGCAAACGAACTGAAGTCCGCCTGCAAGAAAGCGAAGAACGCTACGCCAGCCTAGTGGAAGCCGTACCAGTGGGGATTTTCCGCGCCGATGCTAGGGGTAAGTGCATCTATGTTAACGATCGCTGGTTTCAGATCAGCGGACTCACCCCAAAAACCGCTTTCGGGGAAGGATGGCAACAAGGGCTACACCCCGACGATCGCGATCAGGTCATCGCCGAATGGGAGCAATTCATTCAAGGAAATCGCTCTTTCCAACTCGAATACCGCTTTCAACGTCCCGACGGTGCTGTGGCTTGGGTATATGGGCAGTCCGTTCCCGAACTGGATGCAGACGGGCAAGTAGTCGGCTATGTAGGAACTACTACAGACATTAGCGATCGCAAACTTGCCGAAACCGCCCTGATCCAGAGCGAAGCCCACAGCCGAGCCATATTAGCAGCAGTTCCCGACTTCATGTTTCGCATCGGTGCCGATGGTATTTATCGGGGGAGCGTGACAGCCAATCGTCAGCTCGACTTTCTCGGCGGTACAGATTTCGATACCCCAGGTGTGGCGATGGTGGATATGATCTCAGGAGAAATTGCGACGCGACATCTACACCACCTAGAACAAGCCTTACGGACAGGAGAACTGCAAGTTTATGAACAGCAGGTGCACATTGGCCCACGCCTGAAATATGAAGAGGTCAGAGTTGTCAAGAGTGGCGAAGATGAAGCCTTGTTTATGATTCGAGACGTTACGGCTCGCAAACAGGCTGAGCGACAACTCTACCAACTAAACCAACAGCTAGAAGCAAAAGTTGAAGAACGCACCCAAGAGCTTTGGCAAGTCAACAGCCTGCAACGCGCCATCCTCGATTGTGCTGATTACTCCATCATCTCCGTAGACCCAACTGGCATCATCCAGACCTTTAATGCCGCAGCCGAAAGGATGCTCGGTTACAGTGCAGCAGAAGTGGTCGGCAAAGCTACGCCCGCACTCATCCACGATGCAAATGAGGTAATTGACCGGGCATCATCACTCTCTGCTGAACTAGGGCAAAATATTCCTCCCGGCTTTGAGCTTTTTGTTGCCAAAGTACGCCAAGGTATTGTCAGCGAAGAAGAGTGGAGCTATATCCGTAAAGATGGTTCTCGATTTCCTGTGTCGCTATCCATCAGCACCCTCAAGGATGTCAATCAACAAATTATCGGCTTTTTAGGCATCGCCAAAGATATTAGCGATCGCAAACGTGCAGAAGCAGAACTACAGACAGTATCGGATCGCCTCGCTTTGGCGCTCAAATCAGGGGCGATCGGTTGTTGGGACTTCGATCTTGTACAAAACACCGTCTTTTGGGATGAGCGGATGTACGAACTGTACGGTGTCACAAAACAATCTCATTCCCCTCTGCCTTACGACATTTGGGCAAACCGACTACATCCCGAAGACCGCACCGCCACCGAAACATTGCTCCAACAAGCCCTCTTAGGACAAGCAGAATTTGATACCGAGTTTCGAGTGTTGCATCCCGATGGTAGCCTCCACTTTATTAAAGCCTATGGTGTCGTCGTGCCAGATGCCCAAGGCAATCCCCAGAGCATGATTGGGGTCAACTTTGATATTAGCAGAGGCAAACAGGCTGAACTCCAACGACAGCAGTTAATTCAAGAATTATCAGCCTTTAAACAGGCCTTGGATCAGTCTGCAATTGTGGTCATCACCGATCGCCAAGGGGTGATCTCCTACGTCAACGATCCCTTCTGTGCAATCTCTGGCTACTCCCGCGATGAACTCATGGGAAAAACCCATCGCCTAGTCAACTCTGGCTATCATCCCCCTGCATTTTTCCAAGACCTGTGGCAGACCATTACTAGCGGTCATGTTTGGCGCGGTGAAATTTGCAACCAGGCAAAAAACGGTAGCCTGTACTGGGTTGCTAGCACCATTGTCCCCTTTTTGGACGAAGGCGGGCGACCTTTTCAGTATCTAGCCATTCGCTTCGACATTACCGATCGCAAGTTTGCCGAAGCAACGCTTCGGCAGGAAAATACTTTCCGTCAACAAATTGTAGAAAACATGACTGAAGGGCTGTGCGTTTTCTATGAAGTTGAGGAGTTTCCATTTGTCCGCTTCACAGTCTGGAATCAGCAAATGCAAACAATTACGGGTTACACCTTAGAAGAAATTAACCGTCTGGGGTGGTATCACAGCTTGTACCTGAATAATCAAGAATCTCAAAAACAGACGATTGCCGACCTGAAAAAGATACGACAAGGGGGCAACTTAATCGCCGTGGAAAGGGAAATCCGGCGCCCAGATGGACAGTGCCGCACTATCTCCTTTTCCACTTCTATCCTATTGATGGATGATGAACATCTCTATGTGCTTGGCCTGATCCAAGACATTACCGATCGCCAACAGACAGAGCTAGAAAATCGCCTTTTGAAAGAACGCCTCGAATTTCTTCTGGCATCGAGCCCCGCCATGATCTATAGCTGTAAGCCCTATGGCGACTATGGAGCAACCTTCATGAGCAAAAATATCGAAGCCATTTTGGGCTACAAACCAGAAGAGTTTTTATCGGAATCTGGCTTCTGGGCTAACCATATTCACCCAGAAGATGCCCCTAGGGTTTTTGCACATTTATCGGCTCTCTTTGAACACAACACTCATCAGCATGAATATCGATTTTTGCATCGCGATGGTCACTACGTTTGGCTACGGGATGAGCTGCGTCTGCTGCGAGATGAAGAAGGCACGCCAATCGAGATTGTTGGCTATTTTGCAGATATTAGCGATGTCAAACAAACCGAAGAAACCCTAAAACGACAACTGGCAGCAATTGAGGCGGCGATCGACGGCATTGCCATTATGCAAGGAGATACCTACCTCTATTTGAATCAAGCCCATCTAGAATTGTTTGGCTACGAACATCCCCAAGAACTGGTGGGCAAAACCTGGAAACTTTTGTATTCCCAACACGAGTTAGAACGGTTTGAGCGGGAAGTCTTGCCGGTGCTGATGCGCGATCGCGCTTGGGAGGGAGAGGCGCTCGCCACCCGCAAAGATGGCTCTACCTTTGCCGAAGGGCTATCCCTCACCCTCACAGAGGATGGATTATTCATTTGTGTATGCCGGGATATCAGCGATCGCAAACAGATCGAAGCCCAATTAGCAGAGAGTGAAGCTAAATTCCGGCGGCTGGTAGAAGGGGCTAATGATTTGATCTGGTCATGTGAACCCGATGGGATGCTCACTTATTTGTCACCGCAATTCAAGACCATGTTTGGCTGGGACGAGAGTGAATGGATGGGTAAGTCGTTTATATCTCTGGTGCATCCAGACGATCGTCCTTTGGTGGTTACTGATTATCGGGAGAATATCAAAGTTGGTAAAAAGTCAAGTGATTATGAGTTCCGACAGCGCCACCGAGATGGCAATTATGTCTGGGTCAGAAGCAGCGCCACACCTGTTATAAATGCTGAAGGGGAATTGATTAGCATCCAGGGAATTTTATCGGATATCAGCGATCGCAAACAAGCTGAACTCGCCATGGAAAGCAGCGAAATGCGCTTCCGCCGAGTCTTTGAGTCCAGTGTGAGCGGCATGATGTTTGCCGATTTTCAGGGGAACATAATCGATGCCAACGATCGCTTCTTAGAGATGGTTGGCTACACTAGGGAGGAACTAAATGCTGGGATGATTCATTGGGATGCCATGACGCCGCCCGAATATGCCCACGCTGATGTTGTAGCGATGGAGCGCCTGATGCAGGAGGGCGCGATCGATTCCTTGGAAAAGGAATACTACCGTAAGGATGGCAGCCGGATTTCTGTGCTGATCGGAGCCGCACTTCTTCCAGGCTCAGAGGATCAAACTATTTGTGTATTAGTAGATATCAGTGATCGCAAACAGGCCCAGAAGGCTTTGCAAGAATCTCAGCAGTTTCTGCAAACGGTACTCGATACCATCCCGCTTTCGGTGTTTTGGAAGAATCGAGAGTCGGTTTTTTTAGGATGCAATCAGCAGTTTGCCAAAACTCTAGGCTTGCCATCTACGACCGAAAGTATAGGTAAAAGAGATTTAGATATTTGCCAGAAAGAAGTGGAGGCGAACGAGTATTGTGCGATGGATCGGCGGTTAATCGAAACGGGTGAAGCTATATTAGGGATCGAAGAAACGCTAACCCTACCCAATGGTAAACCAATATTTCTCGAAACCCACAAGGCTCCCCTGCGAGACTGCTCAGGTAATATTATTGGTCTGGTAGGCACGTTTCAGGATATCACCCATCGCAAAGAAGCCGAAGCGAGATTGCAACAACAAGCAAAACAGGAACGTTTGCTGGGAGCGATTACTAAACGGATGCGATCGTCTCTGCATCTCGACGAGATTCTCAATAGCACTGTTGAGGAAATCCATCAGGTATTGCAATCAGACAGAACGCTGGTTTATCGGGTTTTTCCTGAAGGGACGGGGGCTGTCATTGCTGAATCTGTTTCGCCAAATAGGCTTAAGCTTCTGGATATCCTCTTCCCAGAAGAGGTTTTCCCCGAAGAGAACTACGATCGCTATATCCAAGGAAAAGTGTATGCCCTCAACGATAGGGAAGATGAAAACGAGTCAATCTTACCCTGCTTGGTTGAATTCCTCGCAGAAATCCAGGTCAGAGCTAAACTCGTAGTTCCAATTATTCTGAATCAAACCCTCTGGGGGTTGCTGATTGTTCACCAATGCGATATGCCGCGCCAATGGCAAAACTGGGAAATCAATTTACTTAAACAAATTGCTAACCAATTAGCGATCGCCATTCAGCAATCTTACCTCTACGAACAGGTGCAATCAGAGCTGGCTATCCGCAAGGAAACAGAAAAGGCGATCGCTTTACAACTGCAACGGCAGCGAACTTTGGGAGCGATCGCCCAGCAAATTCGCGAATCGTTGGATATTAAGGAAATTTTGGCGACTGTGACACAGCAAGTCAAAGAAATCTTGCAAGGCGATCGAATCATCGTAATCCGGCTATTTGGCAATGGCAGAAGTCAAATAGTTGAAGAATCTGTGTTGACCGAGTTTCCCGCGCTCAAAAACCTTCACTGGGACGACCAACTGTGGTCTCAAGAAATCCTCAACCACTATTCCCAGGGCAAGCCCCGTATCGTCCCGGATATAATGACCGATATGGGGACTAATTGCTTGGTGGAATACGCAAGCGTTGGTCAAGTCAAGTCCAAAATGGTTGCACCTATCCTGCAAGAAGTCCGAAGCAGCGAAAGCCATAGAGGGGTTGCCCCTGGCCCAACCAACAAGCTCTGGGGGGCTTTAGTCGTCCATGCTTGCCGAGAAAAACGAGTATGGCAAGAGTCTGAAGCGCAACTCCTGCAACAAATTGCTAACCAGTTGGCGATAGCGGTTCAACAAGCTAGCCTATTTGAGCAGTTGCAGCAAGAACTCACCGAACGGCAACAAGCCCAGCAGCAACTCACCGAGCGCAACGAACAACTGGCAGTCTCTAACCAAGAACTGGCCCGTGCTACCCGCCTCAAAGACGAATTCCTCGCCAACATGAGCCACGAACTCCGCACCCCCCTCAACGCCATTCTGGGCATGAGCGAGGGGCTACAAGAGCAAGTCTTTGGCATCGTCAATGAACAACAAATCAAAGCTTTACAAACCATCGATCGCAGTAGCTCTCACTTGCTAGAGTTAATCAACGACATTTTGGATGTCGCCAAAATTGAATCGGGTCAAATGGATCTCGATTGCACCCCAGTTTCCATCAATCATCTCTGTCAATCCAGTCTGGCATTTATCAAACAACAAGCCCTACAAAAACGCATCCAGCTAGAGATTAAAGTGCCACTCAATCTGCCCGACATATTGATTGATGAACGGCGGATGCGCCAAGTATTGATCAACCTGCTCAATAACGCGGTAAAATTCACTCCTAACGGAGGACGCATCACCCTAGAAGTGAGCGCCGGGCCGCGCCGGGCAGACCCAGATTCTGCCGATTCCCCACCCCATTTTTGGGTCAAAGAGACTCTGCGAATTGCCGTCATCGATACAGGTATTGGTATTGCCCCAGAACATATCAACAAACTGTTTCAGCCCTTTATCCAAATCGATGGCGCCCTGAATCGTCAATATCAGGGGACAGGCTTGGGGCTTGCCCTGGTGAAACGCATTGTCGAACTCCACGGCGGGCAGGTGTTGCTCACCAGCGAGGTGGGTGTAGGAAGTTGCTTCACGATCGAATTCGAGGGCAGGCACGGGGGCACGGCCCCTACTGGTGCGCCATCCTCTGTTGACCTGGAATCTCAGACCGAAGCCCGCATCGAACCCAGTCAGACCGAACAGCAGGAAGGCTCTCCCTTAATCTTGGTGGCGGAAGACAACGAAGCCAATATCAGTACGGTGTCGAGCTACCTGAGAGCTAAAGGCTATCGCATTCTCTTGGCTAAGAATGGAGAGGAGGCGATCGCCCTGGCCAAGTCACAAAACCCCAATCTAATTTTGATGGACATTCAAATGCCTGGTATGGATGGTCTAGAAGCTATGGAGCAGATTCGCCTCGATCCTAGGTTAGTCGATGTGCCGATCGTTGCCTTAACTGCCTTAGCTATGACTGCCGATCGCGATCGTTGTCTTGCCGCCGGAGCCAATGATTACCTCACAAAACCCGTTAAGCTGAAGCAATTGGCAAGCACTATTCAACACCTTTTAACTTCCCTGGCAAGATAATTCATGAATGTACCATCTGTTTTGATCGTTGACGACGATCCCAATAATTTTGATGTGATTGAAACTCTCTTGAACGAGCAGGATTATCAATTGCATTACGCGGCCACCGGCCAAGAAGCGATCGCATCCCTCAACATATTTGATCCGGATCTTATTTTGCTGGATGTGATGATGCCAGGAATAGATGGCATCGAAGTTTGTCGGCAAATCAAAGCCATGCCAAAATGGCAAGCCGTTCCCATCATTATGGTGACAGCATTAAACTCAAAATCCGACCTTGCCCATTGTCTCACTGCCGGCGCTGACGATTTCATTAGTAAACCTGTAAATGCTATTGAACTACGTGCCAGAGTTCACTGTATGCTGCGAATTAAGCACCAGTATGACGACCTGCAAAGCTTACTCAAATTGCGGGAAGATATGGTTAAAATGGTAGTCCACGATTTACGCAATCCCCTGGCTGGTATCTTGCTTGGCTTGGAAATCCTAAAAAGCGTAGAGTATCCTAGAGAACAACAACAAAGGCAACTGGATATAATTTACTCGTCAGCACAAGCAATACAGCTATTAATTGATGATTTATTGCAAATTGCTTTACTAGAATCCGGTAAAAGTCGTCTCAATTACACAGAGGTTTATCTGTGCGATCTCGTAAAGTCTGCTCTATCAAATTTTGAAGCGATCGCTGCTCAAAAAAATCAGTCGCTGGTCGCTCAATTACCAGAAAAAAACAGTAAAAAAGTCTCCGTTGATGCCACCATGATACATCGAATGCTGGATAATCTCCTCTCGAATGCCATTAAGTTTTCCCCACCCAATAGTCAAATCATAGTGAATGTAGAATTCCTCACATCGGGCAAGGCCAAAATCCAGGTTATAGACTCTGGACCCGGTGTTTCTGATACATTGAGGCACAAAATTTTTGAGAAATACGAGATTGGAAATCTGATGTCGGATGTCTCTCAAATAGGGTTGGGTTTAGCTTTCTGCAAAATGGTCGTTGAGGCACATCGGGGCGAAATTTGTGTCAAAAACAACCAACCACAAGGTGCCATTTTTGAAATCACTTTGGCAGCATAGCTGACGAGTATCAGATGAAATTATAAAATTTTTACATTATTGAAATGGTGGCAATTATGTTTCAATTTTCTATTTTAATTGTTGATGATGAGCCGGATAACTTTGATGTGATTGAAACCCTGTTATCAGAGCAGGATTATCAATTGCATTATGCTGCCAGCGGGCAAGAAGCGATCGCATCCCTCGACATATTTGATCCCGATCTTATTTTGCTGGATGTGATGATGCCGGGAATAGACGGCATCGAGATTTGTCGGCAAATCAAAGCCATGTCAAAATGGCAAGCCGTTCCCATCATTATGGTGACAGCATTAAACTCAAAATCCGACCTTGCCTATTGTCTAACTGCCGGAGCCGACGACTTCATCAGTAAACCTGTAAATGCTATTGAACTGCGTGCTCGCGTGCATTCAATGCTCAGAATCAAGCAACAGTATGATAATATCCAGAACTTATACCACATCCAAGAAAATACCATCAGTGTCTTGGAAAGCACCCTCAATGAGCTGCGTGGCAACTTAGCTTCTACTCTATCCCACGAACTGAATACGCCCCTCAATGGCATCTTAGGCACGATCGGGTTGCTCAAGGACGATATCGAAAACATGGATATCGCCCAAATCCGTGAGATCCTAGGCTGGGCCCATGACTCTGCCCGTCGCCTAGAAAAATTAACGAAAAAATTCCTGATTTATTTAGGATTAGAACTATCGGCAAGTCAACAGCATAAGATCGAATCTGGCCAAGCTCAATTTTCAGCTTGCGCCATTGAAGCCCAGTTGAAATACCATGCTCAGAAGGTCAACCGTAGCAACGATCTGTTGTTAACGCTTGAGGAAGCGGAGATCGCTCTATCAGACCGATATCTATCAACGATTCTCCATGAATTAATTGATAATGCACTGAAATTCTCCTCACCAGAGACAACTATTAAAGTTAGTAGTCAAGTCCTAGGGGAGATGCTACATTTATCTGTACATGACTCGGGGCAGGGCATGACAGAGGAGCAAATTGCTAAAATTGGTGCCTTCATGCAGTTTGAGCGCAAGAAGTATGAGCAGCAGGGCAGCGGTATCGGCTTAAAAATTGTCATGAAAATTGTCGAACTGGCAGGAGGAGAGTTCTCAATTACCAGTATCTATAAAAAGGAAACAACGGTACATCTCACTCTGCCAATTGTCCGCAATTAGCAGGAGTTTTTATATCAGATCGATTTTTTATGAGGCTGCATAGAATGCGATCCCCCCTAGCCCCCCTTAATAAGGGGGGGACAAGATTCTTTTCAAAGTCAACCCCTACTCCCCTTCTTAAGGGGGATTTAGGGGGATCGAGATATGTGCAACTTCACATTAAATTGGTATCATATCGATTCCGGTTGCACCGTCCGTGATTGTTGACTATCGTGCAAGCGACAATTGCAGATTCCGGCGCGATCGCACTTTATCTGCACCCGCTACCACTAAAACCCCGCAAATCGCGCCCGCAGTGCGACAGAATCGGGATTTGCGGGTTCGCGCAGTACAATCGGGCGCTTCGCCATTTTAGACTTTAGATTTTAGATTTTAGATTTGCAATGACTGATGACTATCGGCGTAATGTAAAAATCAAAGCAGAACCCTTTTATTTGCCGCTTTCCTCATGCCTTTGCCGCGCCTGTTAACCTTAATTGCTGCTTTCTGCCTCACCCTGGGGCTGATTATTGGGCTGGTGAGTTCCTTAACAGGGCTTTACAGTCAAGTTGCGTGGTCTGCTTCTCCGCTGCTGGCTAATTTGCTGATTTTCCTGATAATTGTACTTTTGGGAACCCTAATTTTTGCGCTAGTTTACTATTTTAGGCTGCTGCAACGCCCTCAGAAAGTTAAGGGAAAACGGCCGATTACTCCGAAGATTCCTGTTGTGAAAAGTGAAGCTGCTTCGGAAAATCTTAAAGCAATTCGGCAACAAGTCGATCGCATTCAAGATGAAGTAGCGCGGCAAGCTTTGCTGTTGAGAGCCCGCGAAATTGAAGCTAGCATGGCTCGTGGCAGCGTTCGAGTAGTTGTTTTCGGCACCGGTTCTGCGGGCAAAACTTCCGCTGTGAATGCGTTGGTGGGGCGGATGGCGGGACAGGTGGGTGCGCCGATGGGAACTACCGAAGTTGGGGAAACTTACACTCTTTCATTGAAAGGAATCGATCGAGAATTAGCAATTACCGATACCCCAGGCATCTTGGAAGCGGGAGTTGCGGGAACATATAGAGAGGAATTGGCGAGGCAGTTGGCGGCGAGGGCAGATTTGATCTTATTTGTTTTGGACGGCGATTTGCGAAAATCCGAGTACGAACCGCTGCGGACTTTGGCGGAAATTGGCAAAAGGTCGATCGTGGTTTTTAATAAAGTTGACCTTTATCCCGACACCGACAGAGATGAAATTCTCACTAGGCTGCGGCAGCGAGTCAAAGGTTTTGTATCAGCAATGGATGTAGTTGCCATTAGCGCCAATCCGCAAAAAGTTGTACTAGAAGACGGCACAATTTTTCAGCCAGACCCGGATATTATGCCATTAATTCGGCGCGTCGCTGCGATTTTGCGAGCCGAAGGCGAAGACTTAATTGCGGATAATATTTTGCTGCAATCTCAGCACTTAGGAGACCAAGCGCGCAAGTTAATTGACGCTCAAAGAAGGCGGCAAGCTGATAAAGTAGTAGAGCGCTTTCAGTGGATCGGAGCCGGAGTAATTGCCGTAACGCCTTTGCCAGTTGTGGATTTACTGGCGACAGCAGCAGTTAACGCTCAAATGGTAGTAGAAATTGCCAAAATTTACGGTTGCGAATTAAATATCGATCGCGCCAAAGAATTGGCATTGTCTCTAGCAAAAACCCTAGCCAGTTTGGGAATAGTTGAAGGTGTAATTCAAGTAGTGTCAAGGGCCTTGCAGTTAAGCGTAGCGGGCTTTGTACTTGGCAAAGCAATTCAAGCAGTCAGCGCGGCTTATTTAACCAGAATTGCTGGTAAAAGTTTTATTGAATATTTCCGCCATGACCAAGATTGGGGCGATGGTGGCATCACCGAAGTTGTGCAAAGGCAGTTTCAGTTAAATCGGAAAGACGAGTTTGTCAAAGCATTTGTCAAAGATGCGATCGCCCGCGTTGTCGAACCTCTGAACATTTATCAGCAAGAATCGGAACCCGAATTAGAAATGTCAGCGGAATTGGAAGCAGAAATAGAACCCGAACCCTTGTATCCGCAGCCACAACAAGACGATTGGGAAACTTACAGCAACAAACGAAACGATGAGTGGTAATTAGTCATTAGTCATTAGTCATTAGTCGTTAGTCATTGTATCATGTCCGCTGCCACAAATGTAAATCCAGTCGGGGCGGGTTTCACCAACAATCTTTCATTCATAGGAGTTACGCTCATCAACCGGCTTGCTCTGAAAAATTTATGTCTATTTAATAGTCTTGGATGCACTTGCGACCTCAGAAACCCGGTTTCTTCGGAGATTTTTCGTTCCGAATCGAAAAAAATCGGAAAAACCGGGTTTCTCACCCCCAATGGGTAAGTTCTGTTTAATTGGATATGAGCTAATGACTAATGACTAATGACTAATGACTAAGGATTAATGATTGATTTCGCCCCACCAACAAATAAACCATCATTTCTCCTTTACCTTTAATCTCAACAGCACCGCGCTTTTTAAACAAAAATTTATCTTTTAAACGATCGTAAACTGCAGCAGTCACCTGAATTTCCCCCGGAATACCGCTTGATTCCATCCGCTGAGCAACATTTACTGTATCCCCCCACAAATCGTAACTAAATTTAGTTAAACCAATGACTCCCGCCACTACCCCACCAATATTTATCCCAATGCGGAGACTAAATTTGTGATTGTTTTGGACATTGAAGCTAGCGACAGCAGCTTGCATATCCAGTGCCATTTGGGCGATCGCAATAGCGTGATTTTCTTGCGGTTCCGGCAAACCACCAACTACCATGTAAGCGTCACCCATAGTTTTGATTTTCTCCAAACCGTGCCGTAACGATAACTCGTCAAATAGACTAAAAATTTGATTCAGAACTTTCACCGTTTCTGCCGCAGTTTTTTGAGAGGCAAAATTCGTAAATCCCACCAAATCGGCGAATAAAACGCTGACATCCGAAAAGCTGTCAGCAATTATGCTTTGTCCCTCCTGCAAGCGCTCTGCAATCGGTTTCGGCAAAATATTTAATAGCAATTCTTCAATTTTTTCTTTCTGAGACTTTGTTTTTTCCAACAGCAAGCGCGTTTCCCTTTCTGCCTGTTCCCGATAGGCGATTTCCTGCTGCAACATCAGATTTTTATCTCTCAGTTGCAACTCTAGTTCCCGCAGTCGCAATTGATTTTCTACCCTAGCTACCACCTCTACGGTTTGAAAAGGTTTAGTAATGTAGTCCGCCCCGCCAGCATTAAAGGCTTTCACCTTCTCAGAAGCTTCTACCACAGCAGTCAGAAAAATAATGGGAATGCCACGAGTGCTAGCGTTCGCTTTCAAGCGACTGCAAACTTCATAGCCATCCATATCGGGCATCATAATATCCAGCAAAATCAAGTCAGGCTGAGCCAAATCCACAGCATCGAGTGCCTGTTGACCGCTAGATGCAGCTTCTACTTTATAGCCTTTCCTGGATAAGATCAGCTCCATTAACAATAAATTGTTAAGACTGTCGTCCACAATTAAAATACTGCCCCTTAATTTTTCTGAAGATGGTTGATTCATCGGCTTGCTACGGGCTTAGTTAAACTTAATAAACTTAAGATTTATTGAAATTTATAAATTACGCACGGGTGCGTGGAAACCGAACTTTTTGGACGGAAAAACGCATTGCCGAAGGCAAGCAAGAGGAAAAAAAACAGGTTTGTGAGGGCATGATTGCCTCCTCAAGTCAAATTATACTAATTTGTCAAAACAGCGAAAGCTGGGGCTAAAATTTCATATTGCGGATAAATTCGATCGCCCAGGGCGTCGATTGATTGACTGGCGAATTGATTCACTGCTTGCTGGCTGGTTTTGAAACCAAAAATATGCCACAAGCCCCACCGTTGCAATTGGCACTACAAAAGACAAAAGAGACTACCCGGACACTTTGCAGGGGTAATTTTCCCGAAATTCTGACGCGGAGCTGGATTCAAAAGTACGATCGACATCTTGGGCGGTTGAGAAATGGGCGTGATTTTTTAATCTGATGCTCCCTGAGTCTCCAGTGCCGCATTATATTAAGAAATATAACAATATTTTTACAGATGGGGGAGACTCCGGGGGGAGCAAGTCAATCGATTTTAGATTTTAGATTTTAGATTTTAGAATTGAAGCATTGACCCCACGGATAAATTCGGGGGTTCCTTTATCGGATACAGGTTTTTTATTTCTGGACGGATGAATCACGTGGCGGGTATCCTGGATGCTTGATTGTCAAACCGAGCGATCGGATCGAACACAACTTTGATAAGATGTAAGATTGACAACAAAATTTGCTATTGTGCGTCCGGGTAAAAACAATGAGCGATCGACCAATTATTCTCGGTATTGTCGGAGACAGCGCAGCGGGCAAAACCACCCTGACGCGGGGAATTGCCCAAGTATTGGGGCCAGAAAATGTCACTGTGATTTGCACTGACGACTATCATCGCTACGACAGAAAGCAGCGGGCAGAAATCGGAATCACAGCATTGCATCCCGACTGCAATTACCTCGACATCATGCAGCAACATCTCAGTCTGCTGCGTACCGGACAAGCAATTCTCAAACCCATCTACAACCACACCACAGGTACATTCGACCCACCGGAATACATCAAGCCCAGCAAATTTGTAATAGTAGAAGGTTTGCTGGGTTACGCAACCCGAACAATCCGCGATTCTTACGACGTAAAAGTGTATCTTGCTCCTCCCGAAGAGTTGCGAACTCAGTGGAAAGTTAAGCGCGATATCATGAAGCGCGGTTATACTGAAGAACAGGTGCTTGCAGAAATAAAAAAACGCGAACCAGACTCTGAAGACTTCATTCGTCCGCAGCGCAAATCGGCCGACGTTGTAGTTAGTTTTTACCCGCCCGAAGCGGATAATGAATCCAATTTGAGCGTGCGTTTAGTGCTCAGACCGACAATTCCTCACCCGGATTTTACTGAAATTTTAGGTCGAGGCAGCGAGAGTTTTAAACCTGCAATTCGCTTGGGACTCGATCGGGATATGGGCAAACCTGTTGACGTTTTGGAAGTAGACTCCCACGCTACCAGCGAGCAAGTAAACGAACTGGAAATGATGTTGTGTAGCGAGTTGCCGCACCTGCGGGGATTTTGTTCCGCCCAAGGCAACCCGGAAATTGGCAAACTGATCGGCACAACTGGCGAAGTTTTGCAAAGTTACCCGCTAGCTTTGACGCAGTTGCTAGTTGCATATCACATGATGAAAGCAATTCATGTCTATTAGTTAGTTGTTAGTTGGCAGTTGTTGGTTGGCAGTTGTTGGTTGTTATTGGTTATTGGTTATTGCAATGACCAATAACCAATAACCAATAACTAATGTACTCGCAAAGTCAGATTAGCATTAGCCAATTGCTGAATTGGCAGCGAGACTGGCAACTGACTTTGAGGTGCGGGCAGCATTTCGCCTCGGAAGTCAAGGAGGGTGACGAGCAGCAGGTAGGCAACTGCTAAAACTATAGAAATCACCCCAGTGATAATAGCAATAATTTTTGAACGATCCATATTCAGCAAATTTCAAGTGTAGCTAATATTAGTTTAACATTAAAAATAGCAATTATTACTTAACTTATGCAATAGAATATAATCAGGTGCTAGTTATTTCTCTGACAAAAATGGAACCTCTTGTAGATGCGCCAACTTCCACCGAGATGCCCAGAGCTACCCCAGTGGTGGAAACATTTAATCTGGGGAAGTTCTACCGTACCGGCTTTTGGATGAATGAAAAAATTGAATCGCTCAAAAATTGCACTCTGAGTGTCTCTGAGGGGGAAACTTTCGGGTTGTTAGGGCAAAATGGAGCTGGGAAAACTACGCTGCTGAAAACTTTGCTGGGTATAGTGCGGCCGACTTCTGGCAGGGCGCTGCTGTTGGGGAGGCCTTTGGGCGATCGCACTGTGAAGCAGCGAGTCGGCTATTTGCCTGAAAATCCCTATTTTTACGATTATCTCACGGGCTGGGAATTCTTGCAATTTGCGGCGGGGTTATTTCAAATTCCCTCCTCGATTCAGCGGCAGCGAATTCCGCATTTGCTAGACTTAGTTGGGCTATCTCAATCGGCGGCAAGAAAAAAACAGTTGCGCCAGTATTCTAAGGGAATGCTGCAACGGATCGGCATGGCTCAAGCTTTGATTAACAATCCAGATGTGGTATTTTTGGATGAGCCGATGTCTGGTTTAGATCCGATGGGGCGCTATCAGATGCGGGAGATAATTTTATCGCTGAAAAATCAAGGAAAAACAATTTTTTTTAATTCGCATATATTGTCTGATGTGGAGAAGATTTGCGATCGAGTGGCAATTTTGGCGAAGGGTGAGTTAATCTGCAGTGGTGCGATCGACGAACTCTTGGGTAATACTGAAACTTACCGGGTTGAAGGTAGGGGTGGCCACTTGAACATCCTGCAAAAATGGATACCGGATATGGAAGTTGATAATGATTTGTGGTACGGTCATTTGCAGGGCGATCCGAAGGAGTTTATTTCTAGTCTGAGTGGTACGGGAGGGCAGCTAATTGCCATGAATTTGGCTAAGCCTACTTTGGAAGAGTTTTTTATGCAGCAACTCCAAGAAAGAGGGATTTATTCTAGTGGTTGAAGTTAATAAAATCGGCGGTTGAAACCGGGCGGTTGAAACCGCGGCTACACAAACAAAGTCCGCCTTCGCGGACTATGGAAACGGGCAAGATGCCCGTTCCACAAGAGTTTAATTTTCTTGTGGGGAGTAGGGGTTGGGCATCTTGCCCGCCCCTGAAAGGCTAATGTTTTTTACCTCTGTTAACAATGGCAACTGTAGATTTCCACACACCAACTCTGCACAATTCCACTGCCGCAAATACTCACAAACTTCAGAAATAATCGCATTTGCTGCATCTAAATCTCCTGCTTGAGAAGCATGATAGTGCGCTCTGATTAGGGGCTTAATATCCTCGATTTCTTGCCATTCCGATTCCGGTTTGAGGGGAATGCTGATATAATAGTGATAGGCTTGGCGGTGGGCGGTACGGAGATTTTCAGGATTTTGATTTAGCAGGTACTCGCCCTTTTCTCGGACTAGGGGATGCAAGTGATAGGATTTGAGGTGGCGATCGTAATATAGCAATTGTCGGCGCTTGAGTGCCTGAATAATATTTTCTTTGAGTTCATACTTGCTAACTTCTGGCATTTGAGCGCTAATCCCTGCAAAAGATAGCGGGTATTCTGAGGTTTGGTAGACAGAAATTTGGCTGAGACAAGTTTGCTCGCCGTCGCTGAGACGGGCTATCATTTCATCAATTAATCTCTCAATATCTCGAATCAGCAACCAGTCTCTCTGGTGCAGAAAAATCCCGACATTTCCCTGAAACTCGGTATCGTCTCGAATCAAGGCTGCGACGAGTTGTAAGGCTTTGGGATGTCCAGAATAGCGATCGCACATTTCGGCTAATTCTTCTGGATTTGCAGTCAGATTAAAAGATTGCAAGAGGGCAACGGCGGCATCTTGATCCAATCCGTTTAGCTGGATTTCGCGGGTGACTGTTGACGGCAATTCGGCTAAGCTTTCGCGACTGGTGAAAATAATTTTGCTTTGATGTTCTGTTTCTAATAGTTGTTTGAATAACCAAGCATATTCGGCACAATCGTCTGCGAAATAACCAGCCGCTTTTGCCTCTCCAGCTTTCAAAAGTGTGTCGGCGCGATCGAAAACGAGCAAGCAAGGTTTTTCTCTGAGGATTTTGAGCAAACTTTCGGTTTTTTTGCCACAGTCATTTTGAGCAGTGACGGCTGCGGTAATGTCGCCGTTGGATAGGGTGAATAGCAGGGAGTCAATTGTGCGATCGCACGGGGGTGCTTTGCCTGTTGCTGATTGCAAGGATTGCCAAGCGGCGCAGGTGAAGGGAGTTTTTTCTGTGTGGAGTTGGCGAATTAGTTGGCTGACGAGGCTGGTTTTTCCGATGCCTGGTAATCCGACAATTGAGATGGCTATGGGAACCCCCCAGGGCGGGCACGGGGGCACCGCCCCTACAAGATGGGGTTCAACAATTAGGGTTTTTAAGGTGTCGATTTCTTTGGTGCGCTGTACCCAATTTCGGACGGGGGGTAAGTTTTCTGGGAGGGGGAAAGTGCGATCGGTTTGGTTGTCTTGGGGGATATCTGCGATCGCGGCGGCTAAAAGTGGTTCTGTTTTCTGAATTTTGTAGCCTTCAGCAATGTATTCCCAGTTTTCTATTTCTACCGCTTTGCAAATATTGATAAAGTTCTCTCGTCTAATTCCTATTTTCGCCCAAAACCGCTTTAAGGTAGCTGTTGAAACTAAAGCGGCAACACACCAAGTATCCTCAGTTTTATTCCATCCGAGATTGCGTCTTACCATGTCAATGATTTTTAGCCCTTCTTCGGATGCTCTGAGCAAGCCTGCCATTGGTACTCCTCTACGGAAACTCTGCCTTAGTAAAGAATGTTACACGATTTGGTGAGCCAAATGAGCCAAATGAGCCAAGTGAGCCTTTGATGTTGAGCCAAATGGTGAGCCGTTAAGCCTATACAGATTCAGGATTGTGGAGTATTGTGAAATGATGTGTTTGGTTGTCAGGTACGTTTGACGGTGCATCTGGCGGGCGATCGGGCATACAGCTTATCTGCGATCGGGACTAATGTAAAGTTTTGTTACAAAAACAGGGCGAACTGCATAAAGAGCAGATGAAGACCCTGATAGATATCTAGGAAGGCTTGCAAGGCGGGCTTTGCTGGTTTTGACGCAACTATATTTGTGAGGAGATGGGATTATGACGGAATCTATAATTGCTACGGGAGATGGAAAAATCGGAACAGTAGATGGAACATCAGGAAATTTTTCACAAATAGCAACAAGTAACCTAAATTTCTCTGACATTGCCTTATCTAATAGCGGTGAGCTTTTCGGAATTACGATTGGCAATTTATATAAAATAGATCGAAATTTAGGCTCTGCTTCACTTGTTGGCAACTTTGGTTTAGGTTTTTTTGCTGGGTTGAATGCTTTAGAATTTGCCAACAATATACTTTATGGTGCTGGTGGTTCTAATTTGTACACCATTAATAGCAGTACCGGCGAAGCAACTTTAGTCGCCAACTTGGGGTCAGACTTTGAGAGTAGTGGTGACTTAGTATTTGATGCTACTAATAATCAATTTTTGGCTACATCAAACGGCTCCACAAGTGATAGCTTATTTTCCGTATCGCTGACAGGTCAAGCAACCAAAATCGGTAATATTGGCTTTACAAATGTTTTTGGTCTGTCATTTGAAAATGGCAATCTTATCGGTTTCACGGAAGATCGAAAGCGAATTACTATCAATTCCACAACGGGAACAGGTACACTGGATAAAAATTTAACGGGTGTTAGCGATCTAATTGGGGGAGCATCGTCTATTCCATCTGCAACACCGACTCCGACTCCAACACCAACTCCCCCAACACCGACTCCGACACCAACTCCCCCAACACCGACTCCGACACCAACTCCCCCAACTCCGACTCCCCTAACTCCGACTCCGACTCCGACACCAACTCCCCTAACTCCGACACCAACTCCCCTAACTCCGACTCCGACTCCTCCGACACCAACTCCCCTAACTCCGACTCCGACTCCAACACCCCCAATTTTAACTCCCCCAACTCCGACTCCGGTTCCAACTCCAACTCCGACTTCAACTTTACCTCCGAGTCAAATTCCCCCACCCGATTCTAGTGGTGAAGTGGATCTAGATCCGCTAAAACTCAAAGTAGTTAACGGTCAATTCACATTCAACGATAAAACCAAGCGCTACGAAGCATCGGGTACTATCCAAATCGGGCGACAAAATGGGACATTCCCATTGCTGACTGTCCAGCAAGGGAAAGTGGAGTACGATCAAAATAAAATTAGTGTTGATGGGACAGTTTTTTCAAGTATTGGTAAAATAGCAGAACCGCTATTTAAGGGCAAGTTCGATCTCGATGTAAAAACTGCAACTGCAACCTCAATCAAAGAAGAACCTGGCAGTAGGCCAAATGAATTTAAGCTTAGTGGTCTGGATATTGACTTCAAAAGCTTAAGTGTGAATTCTGATGCCCTTGCCCTTGGAAGTGACTTGAAATTGTCCAATGATTTAGGAAATCTTGAGTTACAGTTACCACTTTTTGACGGTTTATTGATTAAGGAAAATGGGCCTGAACTTGCTCAAAGTTTCAAATTTTCATCAAATAAAATTTTCAAAGACTTTAAAAAATTTAACCTGTTTGGTGTTGTTGGAGTTAAGCAAATATCCGACTTATCTTTAGAGTATCTTGCACCAGAGGATAGTTTAAAGTTAAGAGGCAAGTTGACCTTCGATATCCCTACAACCGTTGGCAAAGATGATGGAGTTGTTGCTGACCTCTCGGGAGAGAATTTTTTACAGTACAAAAATGGCGAGTTGGATGTCAACGGCTCACTGACGTTGAAAAGTGATTTGAAGTTAGGTAACAGTGCTGGCTTGAAAGATATCAAACTTACTTGGAATAGTATCGCAAGAGAGTTTAGTGCGGGAGGTACATTTAAGTTTCCAGATCCTCCAGGAGGGAAGAAAGATGGCCTAGAAATAGGAGGAGAGATTGGTATTACCTACAATCCTTGGGATTTGAAATCACTTGCTGGAAAAGTGGACAACCTCAACAAGCCTATTCCGGGGACTTCTTTATATTTTCAGGGGGGGGCAGTTAAGTTAGACAACCTTAATCCTCGGCGACGGCTCTCAAGAGAACCAAACCTTCCAAATATAAAACTTAGTGCTGAAGACTTGAAGTTCACATTGGGACCTCAGCTATCGGATTCTATAAAAATCCCCTTGCCTGATTGGGCTGGTGGCGACCAGAGTTTTTCGTCTCTCGGGGAATTTAAAGGAGCTATCATAATGGACTTTTTCGATAGCCTGACTTTCAGAGGAGCAGCCAAATTTTTTGAAGATATTATTGCCGGGGGAAATGTTGAAATTCAAGGAGATTTTAAAGATAAATCTGTTACCGTAAAAGGTGGAATTTCAGGGTTTAATGGCTTATTTTCACTAGACGGTAATTTCAAAGTTACCCCAGAAGGATTCACAATTACTGGCGAACCACAAATCAATTTTCCTAAAGTCCTTCGTTTGCCGGATACCAAAAAAAATGAAGGAGGTGATACGAAAATATCGAGTAGTATGGTTGTCAACTTCACCAACGATAAGAATTTCTCAAATGACTATGCGCGTGTTACACAAACATTGAAGTTAGAGAAAATTGGGCCGTTTATTCCTGATATATCTTTTACAACAGGTGTTGAAGTTTATTTTGACGGAAAATTCAAAATTTTAACAAGAGAAGCGCCTAAAACAAGCAGTTCCATAGCTGCCTCTAGCCAAATCGAAAGAGTTGGCTCTGGCAATCAAATCGAAGCTAGTGCAGATAAAACAGCGTCCGCTACGCAAGGTTTTACTGTTGCCCCCGGCACAC
Organism: Microcoleus sp. B6-A1; assembly: GCF_036705085.1. Classification (NCBI taxonomy): domain Bacteria; kingdom Bacillati; phylum Cyanobacteriota; class Cyanophyceae; order Oscillatoriales; family Microcoleaceae; genus Microcoleus; species Microcoleus sp. B6-A1. Next base: position 56,745 of record NZ_JAUBTU010000028.1, on the reverse strand, counting down.
AGTGGATCATCCTCAACGCCAACTGGGATAATGCTAGCACCAATACTCCAGTTGAAATTAAAGCCCCTAATGGCACTATTTTCAAAGAGTCTGATTTTGCAGCCAATAAAATTGCAATTGTTGATGCCCTCACCACTTCAACTACCAAGGCAGTTATTATCGCCAATCCACAACCAGGTACTTGGGATATCAACTTAACAAATTCCGCTGCTTTAGGTACTGTAGAGTACAGTGCATTTCAGGATTCTCAGGCTCCTACTGTTCAAGTGACGGCTCCATCTAAAGATGTTAGCGGACAAAACGTCACCATCAACTACAATACTTTTGATGCTGACTCTACTGCCAAAGTTAGCCTGTTCTACGACAATGACAACCAAGGTTTCGATGGCATCCTAATCAAAGATGGCCTTGAAGAAAAAGACGGTGCAGGCAACTTCGTCTGGAACACTCAAGGCATAGCCACTGGCGATTACTACGTCTACGCAATGGCGATGGATGAAAACAACGCACCTGTTTTCAGCTACGCACCGCTGCCGATTAAAGTGACAGAATCAGCAGATTTATCAGTCACTAAAACAGCCGATCGCGATACAGCAATACCGGGAAGCAACGTCACCTATACCGTTGCAGTCACCAACAACGGCACTGATAACGCTAAAGGTGCAATCCTCACCGAAACCTTGCCAGAGGGTGCTAAATTTGTTTCCGCTAATATCGCTCCCACCAAACAGTCAGGAAATGAACTCACTTTTGACCTCGGCGATGTACCCAAAGGTCAAATTTCAACTGTTAGCATAACCGTTACCGCGCCGACAACTGGAAACATCACCGGTACTTCTAGCATAACCAGTAAAACCTTCGACCCCGACATCTCCAATGATGTCGATTTCGCCAGCACTACAGTCACAAATGACGGTACCGAATCGGGGACAGATAATGTTGTACCAACACCTACCCCACCTCGTCCTCCACTGCGTCAAGTTCTAGGAACCCCTGAAAACGACAATCTAGTTGGCATAGACGCAGCAGATAGCATGGCTGGTTTCGCTGGCGATGACACCCTTGCCGGACTTGGCGGAGATGACATCATCTACGGCAACAAAGGCAATGATATCCTCACTGGCGACAGCGGAAATGACAATATCTTTGGCGGCCGAGGCAATGATTTGATCTTAGGCGGTAGTGACAACGATCGCCTGAAAGGAAACGAAGGCGATGACACCCTCAGCGGCGATTTAGGTCGAGATATCTTAATAGGCGGCCCCGGCAGCGATACCTTTGTACTACCAAGAAATGCGGCTGTAACGGCAGATTTTCTGCCAGATGCTATCTTAGACTTCCAATTAGGTGCAGATAAAATTGGACTGACAGAAGGATTAACAGAATCTAACCTACTTTTGAACTTCGCTGAGGGAAATACTGTCATCAAAATTGCAGGTTCAAATCAAATTTTAGGTCTTGTTGTCGGCGTATCTCCAAGTCAGCTAAGCGGTAGTTTTGTCCCCATCAATCTGCCAGTGATTTAGGATAATCGGATTAGTGCGATCGCCCTTACGACAAAAAGTGCGATCGTCCTTCGCCCTCACAAATACTCTACCATTCCGACCATATCTTCCGGTGTGTAAATTTCATAGAGCAAAATCAACATTTCTATTACTTGTCCGATCGAACGACTCCCCTATTTAAAATAAGCCACACCCGGATGATCCTTACTCATACCAGCCATAACTAGAAAGTCTCGATCCTGAGTAACAAGCACTCGCTGCTGTTGTTGAATAAACAACCACTGCTGCTCATCTATCTTAGTCCTTAATCCTGCTTCAACCGTTGTAGTCACATCAATACCATAGAGACGTAACGCCCTAGCAATGTCACGATCGATATGCTCATCTAAATGAAACCTAATTCGCAGACTCACCTTTTAATTCCTTTATTTTTGCTTGTAACCTACCTGGATTTTGACGCATAAATTCATCCACAAAAGCATCATCTTCTGCCATTTCTCTGTCAATAGCTTGGCGATGATCGTAATAATAAGCCATAGCGTCATAAACTGCGGCTACAAGCAGATCGTACTTAGTGGCAATTTCTAAAAGAGAGTAACCCATTTTTAGGTGCATCACCATCACGTCTTGTACGGCGATTCTCGTCCCAGCTATCCGGGGTTTCCCGCCTCGTACTCCCGGTGTTCTTTCAATGTGTTCTACGCTTACTGTTGTTGTCATGATTTTTTATTAGGTATGATTCAAAAATAATACTATTATAGCCAAAACAGAGATTTTTACAAGCTCGCTCGCTTGGAATTTTTAATAATAGCGATCGCCCTTAATCCCTCCCCATCCATCCACCTTCATCTGCGGTTGCTAAAAAGAGCGATCGCCCTTAACACAAAAAGTACGCGCGTGCGAAGCTATCCCGAAGGGAATCCCCCTTAAAATCAGAATAGACAAACAACATCTAATTTGTTATAATTGAGTAAAACTCAACCTATAGAGTTTTACTCAATTATATAATAGCTGAAAGATATGTTTTGGATTCTGAAAAACTTAATCAGCACAGATTCACAAGAACGCATCAGTTTAAACCTCGAACCCAAGTCAACAGAGTATCGCGTTCTCGTCAACGAAGCCGGACAAATTTTATTAGACCCAATAACCAACATACCCGATCGCGAGCAATGGTTGTAGCAAAACCCCCAAGCATTAGCCGCCGTTAAGTGTGGCCTCGCACAAGCAGCTAAAGGTGAAGTACACGATCTCGGTGACTTTTCTGAATATGCCGATCGGGATTTAAGCGTGATAAACGATCGTAAAATTAAATCACAGCAGTGAAAGCTAACTCGCATAAATGACCGACGAAACTCGACGAGAAATAGCGAGACGACTAGCTAGAGAACTAGCATCAAGGACAGTCATCTCACCCATAACACCCGGACAAGGCTTTCAAACTTTTGGTGAATTTAAAAGAACGATGGGGGTGGCAGGAACGGGCTTAGCGTGGCATCATATAGTTGGGCAAACAACATCAAATTTACAGAGATTCGGGGCAGAAGCAATACACAATACAGGCAATCTCGTCCGGCTAGAACACGGTACTGGGTCAATTCATCAGGAAATTACCAATTTCTACAACTCCGTCCAACCTGAATTAACAGGTACGAATACTCTAACCGTGAGAGGGTGGCTCAGCACTCAATCTTTTGCAGAACAACAAGACTTTGGCATTAGAGTTATTATAGCTTTCGGAGGAACAGTTTAATGCTGACTCTAGATATCCAATCAATCCTCAATTCTATTCCCAATGAAATTAGCTGGCAAGACATCGTACAGTTTGAAAATCTAGACGCTCGTGTTAGCATTGCTAATGACCTTTGTGCTAACATTATTGGTGTCAATGAAAGTACGATCGAATTGTGTCCTAATGAAAATCCTCCCGATCGTTTAGAACAACTGGTTTGGTGGTGGGTTGTGCGTCCAGATTTAGGAGCGGCGATTGCCAAAGAAGCTCCTCAAGAACTCAAAAATATTATCAGTCAATACATTCTGCAAAATTGACAAAAACCAGCGCTCGTCTGTGGTTAAAAAAAGAGCGATCGCCCTTACGACCAAAAGCGCGATCGCCCTTAAAATCAGAATAGACAAACAACATCTAATTTGTTATAATTGAGTAAAACTCTACCCTTGAGAGTTTTACCTAACTTTATAATAGCTGAAAGATATGTTTTGGATTTTGAAAAACTTAATCAGCACAGATCCACAAGGACACCTCAGTTTAAAGCTCGAACCCAAGTCAACAGAGTATCGCGTTCTCGTCAACGAAGCCGGACAAATTTTATTAGACCCAATAGCCAACATACCCGATCGCACTTCATCGGGTTCTGAGATATCGCTGTTAAAATAGAAGCATCATTCCCTCATAACTCATCTCACCATAAAAGTGTATGAAAATAGAAGACTATCCACTGGCTAAAGAATTGATATTCGATGCCGAAGGCAACATTAGTCAAGTTATTCTAGATTATACCGACTATCAGTATTTCCTAGAAGCGATCGAAGATAAAGGACTTCTCCAGGCTATGCGCGAAGTAAAAAATGAAAACCCGTTAAATTTACAGCAAGCACTTGCAGAACTGGAAACTGAATGAAAGTCGAATATCTACCCAGTTTTTTGAAAGATTTAAAAGCTCTTAAAAGTACGCCTGTGTTTGAGCAAATCAAGGATTTTGCTTTTGCGGAAATTCCCAATAGTAATGATTTACAAACAATTGTTAACTTAAAAAAATTGAAAGGTGATGATAATGCGTATCGGCTTCGGGTTGGAGACTATCGAATAGGTTTTTATTTTGATGGCGAAACTGTTACTTTTGCCAGGGTGCTTCACCGGAAAGATATTTATCGCTACTTTCCACCATAAAGCTGTTTTTACTCTGACAGAAGGTTTTGGGCAACTTGTCCTTGTCCTTTGAAATAGTAAATTAATGTATTTGTATCCAAAATGTACATCTAAAAGCTCTCCCGCAAGATGTCTTCCCCCGACTCCGCACGAATCTGTTCCAGAGTAGGAAAGTCTTCGGCCCATGTTCCAGCTAGGGAATAAACCAATTCTGTCGAAGGAGTTAAAGAATCTACTGTGTCGGTGGATTGGTTATCATTCGGGTACTTGGCACGAATAAACTCAGCGAAAGTGAGAATTTCGCTAGCTTGGTTTTCGGGAAGGGTTTTGACGATCGCGTAAATCTGTTCAATCATAGTCATAATCTGGTGAGAAATAAACTGTCGTTAAATTTTATTTAAGCAATAGCGATCGGCTTTTTCGTGTCAGTTTTCATCTGGGTTTCAAAAAGAGCGATCGCCCATTCCTACTTTTTCCAAAACTCACTGCGCCAAAACTTCCCTAATCCTTTCCCGAAACAAACGCACCGCTGCCCTTTGTCCAATACTTTTACTTTGTTCTATCAAACCAGGAATTTCGGCGATCGGCAAAAACGGAAAAGCCAGACTATTCTCCCTCTCTTCGTAATTACCCTCAACCAATTGATACACTTGAAGACATAGATTGCGATATCTCCAGATTTCAGGAACCCCCAGAGAAGCATAAATTGAGAACTTATTCAAAGAAGAACTCGTGTAGTCTGATTCGACTACCAAATCCGGTGGCGGATCGGCAGGTAAATTAATTTCATCTTTATCTCTAACTAAAGATTCATTTTGAATGTAAAAACAAGTATCCGGTTCAATAGCACGAGTTAAATCTTCCCGTTCCAGAGTCAACGCACCGAGGCTCATAGCTTCAATTTCTAACTCATCTGCTAAAGCTCCAATAAATAGTTCCAGCATGACTTTAGGTCTTTCATGTTTCGGTAATGGCATTCTGATTTCTAAAACTCCTTCAGCATAAGCAATTCTCCACGCTCTACCGTCGCCGACATCAGACATTATCGCTTTAAATGTTGACCATTTAATGCCTGTCAAAGTAATTAGTTTTTCCTCGCTACTTTGTATAGGAGGAGTCAATGTGGTTGTTACCATAGCAGGTATAATTAGTTAAGCTTTGATTGATTTTAACACACCCTTCTCCCATCTGCATCCACTGTGGCACGGGCAGGACGCCTGCTATGGAAGTGACTCATTTCCACTGTGGCACGGGCGAGACGCCCGTGCTATGGAAGCAGTTAAAAAAAGTGCGATCGCCCTTAACAAAAAAAGTGCGATCGCCCATTTCAATTCCTAACCAGAAATCACCTCACTCAAAAGATGAGCCTGAGAACCCTCAAGCCGCGGCCCATGAATCTGCACCACCCTAGAAGCCAAGAAATTGCCCCAGCGAGCCGCTTGTGCAGAACTTAAACCGTTAGTAATTCCAAACAAAACACCCCCCGCAAAAGCATCCCCAGCACCCACAGTATCGATCGCCTTTACCGGAAATCCAGCCACATCAACAATCTGTTTGTTCTCCACCACCATGCAGCCTTTATCCCCATTAGTGATAAAAGCCAAATCCGAAATCTCGCTCATTTTCCGAGCGCACTCTTCCAGAGATTCCTCCTTAAAAAAGCTCCGAACTTCATCAGCATTGCAAAAAATTACATCGCAATATTCCGAAACCACCTTGTGAAAATCATCAGCAAATCGATCGACCAAAAAGCCATCCGAAAAAGTAAAAGCCACCTTCACGCCCAGACGCTTAGACTGTTCCATCGTCTCAATGCTAGCCTTTCTAGGGTCTGGAGCATCCCAAAGATAACCCTCAACATAACTGTACTTGCAGTGAGCCAGTCGATCGACATCAATATCAGTCGTCGCCAGAGTAGTAGAAACACCCAGATTAGTACACATCGTGCGTTCCGCATCCGGCGTAGTCAGCACAACACAAGTACCCGTAGGCCCGTTCGACTCAGCAGCAGGATGCACGTTAAAATCAATCCCCGCCGCCAGCAAATCTTGCCGATAAAATTCGCCGTTAGTATCCTTAGCAACCTTCCCCGAATAATACGCTTTACCGCCGCTCTGAGCCAAACCAATCATCGTATTTGCCGCCGAACCCCCCGATCGCATTTGCAGCGAATTGTGCTCTAAATCGTGCAAAATCCCCCCCTGCGTTTCTGAATTCATCAGCGTCATCCCGCCGCGATTCAGGCCGTGGCCGAGTACAAATTCATCTTCCACCAATGCTAGGATGTCTACCAGGGCATTGCCTACCCCAAACACATCCACCGAACCGGAATCTTGATTGTTTTTTCCTTGATTATTTTCTGTCATCGCTGCTTTTGGGTTTACACTAACTCTCAACTCTATAATAAATCGGATTCAAGTTAACATCCAAAATCTAAAATCTACAATCTAAAATCGATATGACTGATACTTTTCTCCCACCTCTGATTCAGCAAATGTTGCAGCCCGGCTTTTACCCGCACGGGGTGACAGAACCAGTGCAGCTAATTCAGACTCACGCTTCCTTTGTTTTGCTGACAGGAGATTATACTTACAAAATCAAGAAACCAGTCAATTTTGGCTTTTTGGACTATTCAAGTTTGGAGAAAAGGCAGCATTTTTGCAACGAAGAATTGCTGCTGAACCGACGCACAGCACCGGAAATTTATCTAGAAGTTTTGCCAATTGTTCAAATTGGGGATTTGTTTCAATTGGGCAGCAAATTACCTGCTATAACTCCGGCTGAAGTTGCTGTAGAATATGTGCTGAAAATGCGGGAGTTTCCTCAAAATTCGCTGTTTCTCAGTTTGTTAGATCACGGACTGTTGACCGAGCAAATTATGGCAGACTTAGGGCGGGAAGTTGCCAAGTTTCACAGCACAGCAATTAGTAATAGCTACATTCGCACATTTGGCGAAGTCAGTCAGATTCGCACAGCAATAGACAACAATTACCTGATTTCGCAAAAATATATCGGCGGGCCGCAGACTCAGATCCAATTTCAGGAAACTAAAGATTATACAGATGCGTTTTTTGCGGAAAATCAAGAGTTATTTAACCTGCGGATTGCCAAGAATAAAATTCGCGAGTGCCACGGAGATTTGCACTTGCGGAATATAGCATTGTGGCCAGATAAAATATTGCTGTTCGACTGCATTGAATTTAACGAGCCTTTTCGCTTTGTTGATGTCATGTACGATGTCGCTTTTACAGTAATGGATTTAGAATCGCGGGGGCGAAGAGACTTAGGCAATGCTTTTCTCAATACTTACATCGAACAAACAGGCGATTGGGAAGGACTGCAACTGTTGCCTCTGTATTTGAGCCGTCAAGCTTATGTTAGAGCAAAAGTAACTTCGTTAATGTTGGACGATCCCGCTATTTCAACTGCCCAAAAAGCCGAGATTTCACAGAGTGCCGCTCATTACTATAAACTGGCTTGGCAATACACAAAACCGCACCGGGGAAAGTTAACTTTGATGTCGGGTTTGTCGGGTTCTGGCAAGAGTACAGCGGCTCGATATTTGGCTCGCCACACTGGGGCAATTCACATTCGATCCGATGCGGTTCGCAAACATTTAGGCGGAGTTCCTTTAAATGAACGCGGCGGGCAAGATTTGTACTCGGATGAAATGACGACTCAGACCTATGGTAGATTCTTAGAGTTGGGCATAATTTTGGCTGACCGAGGTTGGGATGTGATTTTAGATGCAAAGTTCGATCGCCAAAACTGGAGAACCGATGCGATTAATCAGGCTCAATCCCACGGCTTACCCCTGCAAATCATTTACTGCACCGCACCAATTAAAGTATTGCGAGAACGACTGCAACAGCGCAGGGGCGATATTGCGGACGCGACAGCAGAACTATTGAGCTCGCAGCAAGCAGCTTTTGAACCTTTTACAGAATTAGAGCAAATTTCTGTAAAGATTGTAGATACCCTGCAAGACTTAGAGGTACAATTAAACGAGATTTGTGGGGAGTAGTTGCAGTTCGATCGCCCTTGGCAATTTGATTGTCTGCTAATATTGTAAATATCTTTCTGTTTTATTACAAAAAAAAGTTGCAGCTTATGCCAAAATTTACCGGAGACTCCAAGGGCTTTAGCCCCGCGCTGATATGGTTTGTGTTGTTTACCGTTGGGTTTCGCTTAGTAGGATGTACGCTGCCCCTGAGTCTTGGCCTTGGTGTCATCGGTGGCGTGGCAGCAGGTTTAATTGTCGCTTGGTGGCACAATGAATTACTACTCAACCCGAATATAAATTCCCAGGATAAAACCTCGGATGCTATCCTCAACAAAGAAGTAGTGCAAAGGGACGGTCATAAATATAGCAAAACCTCTAGGGGTGATGCTGCTACATTTTTTGGCTGGTTATCTGGACCAGAGGATCGTCGCTAGCTTTAGTCATTAGTCATTAGTCATTAGTCATTAGTCATTAGTCATTAGTCATTAGTCATTAGTCATTAGTCATTAGTCATTAGTTAACATTCACTAATGCCCTTCGTCCCAATACCCCATACTTCGGCTACACGATCGTACAAGTTCCAAATGCCAAATTCCCAATTGAATGTTTGTATTTCTATCGAAACTCCTGCCGCTGTTTATTTATCCTTTGGGGTTGAGTTGCCTCTTAATGATGGCGGCTTTAATCACACTTTGGAAGCGTCCGAAATGGGCGGCGGCGCCAATTGCTGCGGCTCTAATTATTTTACTGCTCGGAAGTAGCGGTTGGGTTTCAAAATCGTTAGTTCGATCGCTCGAATGGCAAAACTTACCAACCGCCGAACTCCCCCAAGCTGAAGCGATTATCGTCTTGGGTGGCGGTGTCAAAGCAGCTTTACCTCCCCGTCCTTGGGTAGAATTAGCGGAAGCGGGCGATCGAATAATCTACGGTTCCCGACTTTACAAGCAAGGCAAAGCTCCTTTGCTAATTCTCAGCGGCGGTAGAGTAGATTGGAAAGGCGGCGGGCCTCCCGAATCGGCAGACATGACAGAAATCGCCCAAACAATGGGTGTACCGGCATCAGCAATTCTGCAAGACCCCGATTCACACCACACTTATCAAAATGCTGTCAACGTGCGGAAAATTTTAGATGCTAAAGCTATAAAAGGGCCGGTTTTGCTAGTGACATCGGCGATGCACATGACTCGATCGCTCTTAATTTTCCAGCGTCAAGGAATAAAAGCAATTGCCGCACCAACAGACTTTCAGATCACGCAGCAGGATATCGCAGCATCCCAAAACAATTGGCAAGCAGTCGCCTTGGATTTATTGCCGGATACCTATCATTTAAACCAGTCAACTAAAGCTTTGAAAGAATACATCGGCTTAATCGTTTATCGGCTGCGGGGATGGCTTTAACAGAATTTGAGATTTTAAATTTTGGATTTTAGATTGAAGAATTTAAGCTAATATCAAATCCGGTTGCATCCCAATTATAGGGGCGGGTTTATATAATTTGTCTATACTTATCAAATATCTTGGCGAACTCGCCCTACAAAACTTCATCAGATAAAATTCCCAATCAAATGGATACGATCTAAAATCTAAAAGCTAAAATCTAAAATCCTATGATTCAGTGTGTTAGCTTAAAGTCATTACAGCCAATATTAGCCACCGTCGCCCCCAAACAATCATGCTGCCCCACGAGTTGCAAAACATTGCCCCAGAACCGACTCCCGCGGCCGAAATTTTTCAGAGACACCAAATTGTCCGCGAGTTTTACGACGAAATTAAGTACCGTCAAGAACTAGAACTTCACTGCCAGTGGTATTACGCTACAGCAAAGCAGCATCAGCAGGAATTGCAGAAAATGCAGGGAGATTGGAATATTTTAGGTTGGTTCAGCCGCAGACGGTCGAAAAATTAAGCGTTAAATAAATTACGAATATTAACTTAATCACACTTTAAAAAACTGAAGCCCAAGATCCCGACTTCTTAAAGAAGTCGGGGATCAAACAGCTAGACTTCAGAAGAGATCAATTCAACCTCATCTTCTTTGAAATGAGCTTTAAATTTTTTGTCAAACTGAACTAGAACCGGCCAATTGGCACTTACAGGTCTGCCCTGCCATTCCTGAACGATCGCCACGACTTCTCCTTCCATACCCTTAATATCAAATGGTTGACTGCGATTTTCAGGATGGTGGTAGACAACAACAGAGTTTTTAATGCAAACGCGATCGCCAACTTTCATAAATTTAAACTTAGTGTTCTTTCTTCCAAACTCTACAAAGCGCGAAAGTGCAGAACACTTGTACGCTTTGGGGACAGTCTTTTTATCTTCCCACATAAGTAGAGCGAAAACTTAAACAAAATTGGCGGTTCTCTGTCGGTGCTTGGATCGCCAGCCAAGATCGGCATGGAGGCATCCAGGCCGATCTATTCTCGGTTGAACCCGCAGGCCCGATCGGCATTTCCAGCTCGATCGGGCGGATTCTCAAGGGCGGGAATAGATGCAGGCTAATCAGGAAACTATTTACTTAACTGATTTAACCAACACTCAACATCAACAGCCAAGGTTTGACCCAACTCCAGCAACTGCCTGATCGAAGACAACTCCCAGCCGCCGCCTGAACGTGCAATCTCCAAGGCAACAGCAGCCACCGCAGTTTCGTCCGCCGAGGCATCTTGCCGTTGCAGCCAGCCCAAACACAGAGGCACAATTTGACTGTACAGAGAATCGAAATACAGTTCCTGCGATTTGTCCAAACACAAGCCCAGACTCAGCCGATCGCCCACAGCAATCAAACGCTCGATCGTGCGGATCTCAGCTTCCAACTTGACAGGCGAGCGATCCTCCACACCCGATCCTGCTTGCAGCAGCGCGTCTAGCGATCGCCAAACCATCTTTTCCAAAATTTCCTTGACTTCGGGAACATTCAACCGACAGCGGAGATGGCCGCTTTCAGTGGCGATCGCCTCAATTTCTGCCAGCAGCGGTTCCACATCCTCCGTTTCCACTTCCAGGGCCTTGGCCGCCGTCAAACAGCGGTGTCCCAAAGCCACCTCAGCAGCCACCTGCAACTCTACCGGCACAGGGAGCTCGTCGCGGTGGAACGCCATCATCACCCCGTAATTTTCGCGGTAAACCTGAGTGTAAAGCTGATCCAACCGAGTCAAATTTTCCTGACTCAGCAACTGCACGATCCGGTGGCGTTCCTCAGCGAATAAATCCCGCAAGCTAAAGGACTGATCCCCAAACAGGCGCACCATTTCCAGAATCGCGTGGGCCGCCGAAGCTTCTTGCATAACTCCAAACAACCGCTCTTTGAGCATAGTGTAAGACCGGCGGCTGCCAAAAGGCTGAATGCAGCAGTGGAAGTCCCAGCCGCCGAGGTGCAACGCAGCAAACACAAAAATCTCTGTTTCCCGCGTAATTTCCGAGGTTAACTGCAATTGACCCACAGCCAGAGTCATCGAGCCCATGCGCTGAATTTGGAAGTCTTCCTGCTGGGCCTGATAGCAGTAAACTCGCTGTTCCCGGGGATATTTGGCAAACAGAGAACTAATCGCGTAGTGGGCGGCCACTTGTCTGAGACTAATTTGGGCTGTCACCACCAGTTTGCGGTAAACTTCGGCCCCTGTTTGGAAATAGTCAACGTTGCTGGGTACGAGGGCTAGTCGATCGACAAACTCCTTTTCTAGCTGGACGCCGGTAACTTCGCCCGCCAATTCCAGCGCCCGGGCCGCGTAGCGCAGAATTTGCACGCCTTCTGGCCGCGAGATTTCTTCAAAAAACCAGCCGCAGCTAGTGAACATTAACAGGGTGTGGCGCTGCATTTCCAGCAGTCGCAGGGCGTCCACCTGTTCTCCGGCATCGAGGGGGCGCACTTGATGGCGTTGAAGGAAACTGTCAACGTTAGCGGGCGATCGATCCCGGATGACCTCAATATATTCATCTCTGGCTTTCCAGGGATCGCACAACAGCTTGCGCCCCGCTTCTTCGTAAATCGGAATCAGTCGATCGCGCAGCCAATTGAGAGTATCCCGCAGAGGGCGGCGCCATTTGAGGTGCCATCCGCCGCCACCACCGCAGCCACAATCATCTTGCCAGCGATCGACCCCGTGAGAGCAACTCCAGGCCGTCACCGGTTTGAGTTCCACTTCCCAAGCGCTCGGATTTTGACTTAAATAATGAGCAAAATTCGTTACCGTCCAGCCGCGGCGGGGAAACTCTTCTGTGAAGGCGTAGGCGAGGCATTTTTCGGTACTGTGTTTGTGGTGGCCGAAAGTTTCGCCGTCCGTCGCCACGCAGATTAATTGAGCCGGTCGGTGGTCTCCCCGCACTGCTTGACCCAAGCGCCCCACCAAGTGGTTGCTGCTGCTGAGAACGTCGTTGAAGCCCATATCCCGCGAGATCGGGCCGTCGTAGAAAAAGATATCAATGTAGGGGGTGTTGGCAGGTGTGGCTTCGGAATTTTGGAAGTGTCTGCGGCCAAAATGGTGAGTGCTCAGTGGCGAGAGTTGGTGGTCAGCCATCAACCGCATTTCCGGCTTCAAATAGCAGCGGTACGGGCGTGTCGGATCGATTTGACCCCCGCCGACTTCGTGCCATTCGGAATTTTGCCCTGGTTCCCCTTCGTGGTTTTGCCCGATTAGCGGGCGGCAGCGTTCGGCTTGGGAGGGGGCTAAGACAATGAAGCGGATGCCTTCAGCGACTAAAACTTCGAGGGTGGCGTAGTCTACGGCGGTTTCGGCGAGCCACATTCCTTCGGGATCGCGATCGAATCGGGAGCGAAAATCAGCGATCCCCCAGCGAATTTGGGTGTATTTGTCTCGCTCGTTAGCGAGAGGCATGATGATGTGATTGTAGACTTGGGCGATCGCGTTGCCGTGACCGTTGAGTCGCTGACAGCTTTTGCGATCGGCCTCCAGAATCCGCTGGTAGACTTCCGCGTCGTAGCGTTCCAGCCAGCTCATCAGGGTCGGCCCGATGTTGAAGCTCATATACTCGTAGTTATTGACGATCCCCGCGACTTCGCCGCGATCGTTGAGTATGCGGGCAAAGGCGTTCGGGCGGTAGCACTCGATGTCAATGCGTTCGTTCCAGTCGTGGGCGGGAGAGGCGCTGGCTTGGCGTTCGATCGCGTCCAGGTAAGGGTTTTCTCGGGGCGGCTGGTAAAAGTGACCGTGAACCGTCACGCACACTCCAGTTGCAGCAGCCACGCTGGTTTGGGTTGCAGCCGTTACGGTTGGCGAAGACAAAGGTAGCACATCGGATTGAGTAGTAGAAATCGAAACCATGCGGGCAAATCCTCACTCAAGTAGTTAAAGACAATAAAACCAGCCTAATTAGAAACTGAAACCTTACGCAGCAAGAGTTTCAGCTAGGCATCTGTTCGGGCTAAATTTTGGCAGATAAGTTTTGATACATTTGTAGTATGGCGAGCAAAGCATTCGTTCCAAGATGCCAACCGTCGATCCCTGGTTTTTTTGCCAATGCTTTGCTGTTGAAAGAGTTAAAAAAGGTAGCTTTTGCTGCTTTTTGGCACTTGCGACCCATTTCGGGTTCGTGCTTGCAGGGCTGCTCATTGAGAGTTTCATTTACCTTGCTGGATTGTAAAGTCTTATTCATTAAATAGCAACTTTTCGCCGGAAAGATTTAATTTTTGGCAATAAATCTTAGCGGTTGTGGCGATCGGTTTAATACCCGATCGACTTATAGAATAAGAGTTTTGCCTGAGTTTCGCATCATACTTTAGGTGCTTTTTACCTAAGTTCTGGAGAAGTTAGGCCGGTTCGGTTAGGGCGGGGCAGATTTGCTGCAAATGTACTTTCCAGAAGAGTTGTAACACTGGTGCGGAGTCAAAAGGCAACAAAAAAGCAAAACGGTAAGTGTTAGGTTTTAACCCCTCAGAGGTATGTGAGGGCGGAGGGATTGGAGGAGGAGGAGGAGGGTTTGGACGAAAAGAGGCTGCATTTGACGGCGAAGTGGGAGAGGCAATTTGCCGAGAGTGCCAAGTTAGAGGCGATCATTCGGGAAAATCTGCCGAGGGTGGGTTCTGGCAGATAGTTCGTCAATTGCTGAAGATTATCATGATTTTTTGCGAGAACTTAAGGAACGTATTGTGCAATATCAAGTGCGGGCCGTACTTTTTAGGCAAAGAAGCGCAATAGCGAGAATTAGAGAAAGCTTTAATCGATCGCAGCCGCGATTTTTTGCTAGAGTTGAGTGTGGGATTTGCCTTAAATCAATAAATTAATTAATGGAAGCCGAAACCTAATTATGTTAACTTCCAACAATTTTAAGAGATACCTCGATCAGTTTAAGGAACTTATAGCTGAGGGAGAGGCCATGTACAAAGCAATAAAAGTCCTACCAGTAGAATATTTTCCATCTCTACAAGCGCCTGAAAGATATGTCTTGGATGGAGATTATGATTGGCAAAAGTGGCAGACTAACTACAAGTTACTTCTCGATCAAGTTATCCCATTAACTAGCAGTCAGCGAACCTTAATTGAAGAATGCTGGGGCTGGGATTTTAAAACGACTTTAGAGACTCATCTGTCAAACTTGAAGGCAGTTAAAGAACATTATGAAAAAGGGTTGTTCATTTCTTATCAATCTGCTTTAGGCTCCTTTAGCTTGGAAGATGTTAGCAAATTATTAAAACGAGTTCCAGCGGGACTTCGACGTTGGACATGGGAAGAAAAGTCACGCACACAGGGCGGTACACCTCGGCAATGGTACATAGAAAATGAATATCATGTGCAAAATTTGCTATATTTTTTATTAGCTGCGGTGTTCGCCGATATCAGAGAAGAACAATATACTAGATCGGTAGGGCAGAAAAAACCAAGAGTAGACCTAGAAATTCCCTCGCTTAAATTGGTTATTGAAATCAAGTTCTGGTATCGCAAAGACAATCCCCAAAAAATTATTGGCGAAATGGCCGAAGATAAGTCTTTATACCTAGCTGAAGGCTCCCCCCATGAAGAAATGATTGCTTTTATCTGGGATGACTCTCGCAGGACAGAAGAACACGACTTATTAAAGAGTGGAATCAAAACGCTGGGTATTTTTGATGTAGTTATAGTTTCTCGTCCAGGGCGTATGCCAGACAATACATCAGTAATCAATGAACAAGATAATGAATGATTAGCTATTTTGTAAAGACCTGTTTAAAATTATCGAGGTTAAAATAAGCGTGGTTCTGAACACCCACAAAGAGGAATTTAGCTATGCTTATGTCTATGCGGTAACAGCCGCGGCAAGCTACTCATTCCAAATAGCCCCGCGTCCCTTAGATGCAGAAGGAGTTGACGTAATTCTTACAGGTTTGGGACCATCACAATCAACGCGCCGCCCTCGCCTAGATGTCCAAATAAAATGCACCTCCAGAAAATTACTGGATAATGAAATTATCCGAGATCCCCTAGAAGTTAAAAACTATGAAGAATTAAGGCTAGAAAACCCTTTCGTCCCCCGGATTCTGATTATCGTTTTAGTACCCGACAGCCAAGAGGATTGGTTGCGCCAATCTCAACAAGAACTCTCCCTTCGCTATTGTGGCTACTGGGCATCATTGCGAGGGCTACCGCCCACCCAAAATCAAAACACTGTCACTGTTCAAATACCCACACAAAACATTTTCAACACAGACGCTTTAAAAACTCTCATGCAGCGCATTGAATCAGGAGAACTCCTATGATAGTAACAGTCCGCGACCCCGATATTCTCAAAACCTTAGAACCGCCTCAAGTCGCTGCTTATTTACAAAAACACGGATGGCACGAACAAAGCCGAGACGGTGACAAATCATCCATCTGGACTCGCAAGAATGAAGCAGGCGAAGACTACGAAATTTTGTTAGCTCTAAAACCAGAAGTCAGCGGTTTTGCTCTGCGGATGTACGAAGTCATGGAAACCCTAGAAATTGTCGAAAATCGCTCTCAAATTGAAATATTAGCAGACTTGATCACCTCACTCCCCAATATGACCTTACAGGGAATTGTCATGCAAGTTCACACCCCCAACACCGAAAAATTAAGTGGCGAAATAACCTTAATAGGCGTCATTGCTGACAAATTGCGGAAAATTCAAACTTCACTTGCAGACAAAGATTATATCCTGGCGATTAAAGCTTATCAAGAACGCTTACCGATTCTCTGTAGCGGTGACTTAATCAAAGACAACAACGCCTTCATCCTCAAAAACCCCCACAACTTAACTCTCGATGAATTCTGGTAAAACTAACAGATTTTGTCGAAATCTATATTAAACACTTTCCAAACAGATATCAAGTTCCCTAGCAAAGGCCTCTGGCGCATCCAGCATCAGCCAGTGTCCAGTATCGGGTAGCGTAGTTGTCGTCAGCGTGGGACGGAGGATGTGGAGGCTGAAGGGAAAAGTGTTTGAGGGAGCAATAATGGCGTGGGCTCGTGTTCCAGGGGCTGCTAGGTAGCGATCGAGAGCATCAACTGCTTCAAAGGCAAACATCCCGCGAGACATTCCACACAGACAATCCTGTGGAGTCGCCGCCAAGCAAGCGAGTATCCGATCGCACGTCTGGGCCCTGCTTCCTGTCAGCGCCTCGTTGAAGCTGGTTTCCACAGCAGCCCGCCAATCCTCCGTCTCCAGAGCTCTCTGGTAGGGGACGATGCGTGCCTCGTGCACCTCTGGAGGCACCTTGGTAAAGTCTCCAGGTGGATCTACCAGGATTAACTGCGCGATGCGGTGCGGTGCGGTGGCTGCTGTGGCGAGGGCAATACAAGCACCGAAACTGTGCCCGACGATCGCCACTCGATCGAGTCCCAGCCCATCCAGTACCGCGAAAACATCCGCTGCACAGGAGGCGGGCGCATAGTTGCCGTCCTCCGGCGGTGCAGAATCACCGTGTCCCCGCATATCAAGGGCGATCGCCCGTCGGGTACCGGCGACATGAGCAAGCTGGGCATCCCAGATGCTCGCAGAAACCGTCATACCGTGCACGAATACCACCGGCAGCGGTTCCGACTCCCCAGCGGTGACAGGGCCGCTGGCTTCGATGATGTGAATAGTGCCGATCGGTCCTTTGATAGTTGTCGATCGCATAAAAACTTCTCCTAAGTTTTATAGTCCTGGACGCACGGGTAGTCAGAAACCGGATTTTTCGCAATAATACTCGGTTATATCAAATCCGTTAACATCGGAATTATGCATCTCTCTCTTCTCTTTCTCTGTGTCCTCTGTGCCCTCTGTGGTTTAATCATTCCGATACAACCGGAATTGATATTAGAGCATCGCAGAAAAGGTAAAAACCCGGTTTCTTTGGTTTGGACGGGTAAGTCAGGTTCCAATTTCCTCATTTTACACAACCAATTTTACCTCTGTTACTCCTTGACGCAATTCATACTGTCCTTTTACCCAAAATTGTTTAATTTTTTCACCCAAAAACGGAGCAGCTTGCATCATCAATAAACGCAATAATCCATTTTTTCGTAGTTGTTCGCCTTTCCACGCTTCTTGTGCTTGAAGTTGTTGGGCGCGAATAATTTCGGGTTCGCGTTCTGCCTGAATCCGCGATAATGCTAAGTCAATATCCTCAGAATTAGCCCCTGCTTTCAATAAAGGTACAAGGTGATTGGCCGCAACAATTACATCGCGGAACGCCATGTTAATTCCTTGAGCGCGAACCGGAGACATGGGATGTGCCGCATCCCCCAAAAGTATGATTCCTGGTCGATGCCAGCGCGGACAGCGACCAACCACAACAGATAATCGCATCGGAGATTCGATCGTATCGGCACAGTTGCGGAAATGTTCTGCCATCCACGCAGGCGATCGCGATGCGAAAGTTTCTGCCCAGTCTGTGTGTTTCCAATCGGTTTTGTCATCAGCAGATAACACCCAAGCCAGATGAAGTTTTCCTGATTCTGCCCCATGAAAGACACTGAATCCGCTACCGCCATTCAGGATGGAATAAAATACATTATCCGCCACAAACCGAGGATGAGCGGCAAGTTTAAACCACAGAACATCTATACTATTCTGCTGTTTTACTAACTCTAATTCTGCACGTTGTCGTACAACCGAGTTTCTACCATCTGTACCAATCACAAGTGCAGCAGGAATCTCTCGCCCATCTCCTAGCTTTACACCCGCAATGCGATCGTTCCTGTACAGTAAATCTTTTACGGGAACACCTGGGATAAATTCAAACTCTGGATGTAACTGAGCTTCTGAAATTAGTGTTTCTAGCAAAGGCGGTTGCGATACCAGTGTACAAGGTCGATTTGACCCCATTGGCTCATCAACTCGAAATAACTGTCGATCGCCCACAACGAACTCCCAGACATCAATTTGTCGGTTTGGAACACCTTCTAGCATAGTGGATAAGCCCATTTGGGCGATCGCATCCAATCCGCTCGGCATTAACGCTTCACCGCGAAACACTCGGTAGGAATCTTTTGCAGCCTCAACCAACGTTACAGAAATACCTCGTTTCACCAGCAGCAAACTAAGTGCCGCACCAGTTGGCCCCGCTCCGACAATTACAACTTGTGTCATTTGGTATTTTCCATTGCTTGTTGCGGATATTGAGATGCAAACAGAGGTGGTTCAAGGGTGCGCGATGATCTATTAGACATCTCCCATAATTATTATCGTGGAACAGGCAGGATGCCTGTTCAAAACCTGCTTTTTTGGAGAAGTCTCTTAATCCCAGCTATTTTTGGAGTGCCTGTTGAAAAGTCTTAACTGCATCAACATGATTCACCATATTGATGCAGCGCAACAACAAATCCAAATCGATCCCTTTCACCTCCTCACTACTGGAAACCTTTTCATAATGAAGTGTATTGCCCTCTCCCCGCAGGTGATAAACCTCTAACAATCCATCTTCCCAGAACCACACTTCTTTTATCTTCAGCCGCTTGTATGCCTCCAGTTGGTTGATGCCACCACTGGAAAACACGACCTCGATCGCCAGATCGGGTAGCCTGCGACCAGGAGCAAGTTTATAAGATTCATCCGCCTCTCGCTTGACTTTTCCGGTTTCACTTTCCAGAGTCATTGAGCCAGTTGGAGTAAAGTCAAACCCCGCCATCAGCAGGTAAAGCTCCAACAATGCGGCAATTCTCTTCTTAACGGTTTCGTGGGGTTCTCCCGGCATTAGTTTAATCTCCAAAACTCCATCCAGGAAAGAAAGTCGATATCCTGGACGGTCTAACAATTGCTCAACTGCTTTGAACTCTCTCCAAGTGAGTCCGTCAAACAGAAGGGGTGATTCTTTTCTGGGTGGTGCGATGATTGCTGCAGTCATTTGATTCTCCAGTCTATTTCCAGATGAGAAACGATCGGGTTTGGAGGGCGATTTGTTTATTATAACTTTAAGTAGCATCCTCCACTGTAAATCCGATTTCTTGCCCGTAGGATAGTTCCAGCGTGTGACCGTCCGGGTCTCGCAAAAAAGCCCAGTAGCCGATCGGATATCCAGAGTCTTTTGGTTCTTCAAGCAGTACGCCTTCTTGACGTGCTTTGTCGCAGAGAGAATCCATGTATTCGCGGCTTTTGCAACCTACTCCGAGGTGTGCAAAGGGAGACAAAACTGGATGTACGGAGTCTGTTTGAATTAGCACAATTACAAAAGGGCGAGTGCGGTCAGAAAGCCAGACCACAGCAACACCAGTTTCTGCATCAATGCGGCGGTGAACGACCTGCATTCCAGCATACTTGGAGTAGAATTCAATACTGCGATCGACATCAGAAACGGGCAGTGCGATGTGTGTGATACCTATATCACTCATATGTTATGTTGCTCCAGTCATATTAGGCTTAATATCAAGAATTGCCACTTCCAATCTCATAAATTTAATGAGACGATCGCCACTTATACCAATTTTTTATGAGGCCCCGTAGAATCCGATCACCCTGGCGCCCCCCGCGTCCGGGGGGGGACAAGAGTCGGATCTTTCGTCCCCCTACTATCAGGGAGATGCGAGGGGGATCGAGATATGTGCAACTTCACATTAAATTGGTATAACCGCTCGTAACTGTCCATCGTTTTGCTGCCTAGTATTTGTAAGCAGCAAAACCTGAGCGGAACCAAGACGATTTACCTCTCAAGGTAGATGTCGGTTAATCCTGCCTTTGAGATACTCCATATGAAATGTAACTATTTATACTCATGCCGCATCTTTTGTTGGTAGACGACGAAGCCCCACTCTGTGAAAGCCTTGCTTACTCACTGAGAAAGGAAGGCTATGAGGTCACTACAGCACCAGATGGACACAGCGCCATCAAACAATTCCACAAGCAAGTACCCGATATCATTCTGCTCGATCTGATGATGCCAGAAGTTGATGGGATGGAAGTGTGTTGGCGTATCCGGGCTTTTTCTAATGTGCCTATACTGATGCTAACGGCTAAAGACCAAGATATGGATAAAGTGTTGGGCTTAGAGGCAGGGGCAGATGATTATGTGACCAAACCCTTCAATACGCAGGAATTGCTCGCACGGATTAAAGCTTTGCTGCGTCGCCATCATGCGGAATCTACTTAAAAGCGATTAAGGCATCCTTCAAGGGTTTGATAGCTCGGTTGGCTCAATCCATCACCAATGGCGCTAGGTTAGGATCACTTGCAACGGATACACCATTTATCCCAGCCATGTTTGAGCCGATGAAACTTTTTGCCCAAGACTCCTTTACGAGCAGATGGTTAGCATCTCTTCGGTGGAATTCAATCCACACGAAGCTCTTGGCTACCTACCTGATCCTGATCGTCTTAGGAACCTCGCTTATGTCTGGTTACATCCTATGGACGTTTTATGCCTTTTTCATGCAGTCTCGTCAGACAGATTTAGAAAACTGGGCAACAGCACTGAGCGAGAGCGTTGCAGATGTCCTCGAAGAAAAAGATACGCAACGGGTGCAGATCATTGTCCGGCGCTATGGGGCACCCGCCAATATCACACTCCGTGTCTTTGATGCCCAAGGTTCGCTGCTAGCCACCTCTGACCCTCAAACAGATCGACAAATCACCAATTGGCTGCTGATATCTGGCGTTTCAGAAGCACTACACGGTCATTCGGTGCAGGGCGTTACTAAAGGGGTTTTATCAAGGGACGATCGCCTCTATATTGTCAAACCGATGACTCGCAATGGTCAGATGTTGGGGATATTACGCATCTCGATTACTTTAGAACAGTTTCAGAAACAGTTTGTAAGGGTGATCTGGACAATTTTAGCCGCCCTTGGCATTACCATTCTTCTCTGTACCTTGGTCAGCGATCGATTAGCCCGGAGTCTCTCTAAACCCATTGAGGTGATGCGAAACTTTGCGATTCGTGTGGGTAGAGGACAGTTTGATGACAAACTCGTGATTCGTCAAAGCAATGAACTAGACCAACTCGCAACGGAACTGAATCGTATGAGTGAGCGGTTGAAATCATTGGACAACGAACGCAGAGCCTTCCTAGCGAATGTTTCCCATGAACTGCGGACCCCTGTGAGTAATGTTCAGGTCACCATTGATGCGCTGGAGCGTGGCGCTGTGGATGAGCTGGAGTTGCGCGATCGCTTCTTTCAAACCATCAAAGAGGAGACGAAGCGGCTTTCGGGCTTGATTCACGATTTGCTTGATTTAGGACGCTTAGAAGCGGGTGTCACGCTATTAGAAATCCAAGCCATTGCCTTAGAAAGTGTCATCAGCCGTGCGATTAGAGCAATGGAAGTTCGTATGCAGGCTAAAAACGTGACTGTAGAAGTTGATATTGCTGACCTTCGGATTATGGGCGATTCGGAACGCTTATTACAGGCTTTTTTGAATCTCTTAGACAATGCGATTAAGTATTCTACCCCCAATGCTTGTATTTTCATTGCTGCCTCTGGCAACAAGCAACAGGCTCTGATTTCAATTCAAGACCAGGGAAGCGGCATTCCTGAAACCGATTTACCTCGCATTTTTGAACAGTTTTACACCACGAGCCGCTCTAGTAAGAATGGGGTTGGTCTGGGTCTAGCGATTGCCAGACGCATTATTGAAGCGCATGGAGGCAGTATTACAGCCAGTAGTAAACCCGGTCAAGGGGCTGTATTCACCCTTTCTCTACCCTTAGAATCATAAGTAGTTGATCCCGTTGTCTGGTTCCGTGTCACTTCTTCCACCTGACTCACAGCAGTATTAGTCAAATGGATAGGAAAACCCGACTCTGCCAAATCAGACAATCTAGATTAAATTATCTTTTTATTTAAAGAAAATTTGTGCTAATTCTTTGTCAGGACATTTGCATTTTTTATAATTATTTAGTAGTCTCTAATACCAATTTAATGTGAAGTTGCACATATCTCGATCCCCCTCGCATCTCCCTGATAGTAGGGGGACGAAAGATCGGACTCTTGTCCCCCCCGGACGCGGGGGGCACCAGGGTGATCGGATTCTACGGGGCCTCATAAAAAATTGGTATTAGCCGCATCCAGATCCATTGCTTTAATGAACCCATCTTTTCCGTCCATGTACCCCTGAATATTATCAGGGTATTTTTTGGCAAGCTTTCTCTTTAGTTCGCTGTATTGCTGCGCGTCCTCTGGATGGGAAATCATATAATCTCGAAACGCTAAATGACGCTCTATCTGCGCTGAGTTCACTTCAAACCCGTGAAGGTGGTGTGTTCTAATCCCTGCTTCATTACCCTTGCGAAAAAAACGACGACCGGATATCCCAAACTCACCCATTGCTTCATAACCTAATGCCTCAAGTGCTGAACTCTGTACATCAATTTTAGTAATATCTTTAACCTCAACTAACATATCGATAATCGGCTTTGCATGAATTTGTGGAATCGCTGTGCTACCAATGTGATGTATAGCAACCACATTTTCCCTAAGTGCAAGTGCAATCAGTTTCGACTCAGTTTCAAAGGCGCTGCGCCAATTTGGATCGTGCGGGACGACTTCTACTTTGAAAAAACCTACTTTTATTGACATGGCTGATAATTATTTGCTTTCTTTGTCATCTCATTGATTTACGATCGCATTTAACCGAAACAGATTTTATTAGGCCTCATTTTTTACGGGTTGCGCCCAAAGCTCTTAAACATACGGACAACGGGGAGGAACTGACTGTTTGGGAGAGAAATTTCAAACCGCTCGATCGCCTGATAGTCAAATTTTGTGTAAAATGGCTCTCCCGCCAGCGTCGCAATCATCTCAACTTGCTTAAATCCAGCACGCTCAGCAGCCAGTTCACATACTCGCATAATCCGACTTCCAATTCCTCGACGTGGCCAGGCTGGATGAACAAAGAATGCACGAATCTTTGCCGAGTCGCTGTCTGGGTTGAGCAGGCTGTCTTCTGGATTATTTTTGCCTGAATCACCTCCATAAAGCGTTTTACGCTTACTCCAACCACCGCAACCAACAATTTGGTGATTGTTCTCAGCAACAAAGTATGTTTGGTCTAGAATCAGTTGACTGTCAACCCCAAAAACTAGGCCCAGTGCACCTTCAATCTGCTCTGAACTATAGTAGCTTGCAGGCACAAGCTCTAGCAGAATCAGGAATTAAAGTTGTTAACTTAGGAATGTCTTCTAAGGAAGCTAATCGAATACAAAAATCCATTGAACCGATCGGCTAAACAAATCCCTCTCTTAGTTTGTCACATCAGTGAAAGCCGCCATGCAGCGATCGCCCGTTAGCGAAGCTTGCAGAAGAGGATCCTCCGCCCCCAGCTTTAAGCGAACACCCAAATCCCTCGCCCTCGCCCTTTTTTTCATTTGGTCACAGGCTATGATTGACGGTTGGCAGCTTTTGAGAATCTAAATGCTAAACACAAATACAATTATTTCCAGCCTGCTGTTATTTATCCCAGTTTCCATCGCCGGACACTTTCTCGGCTGGGAATCCTCCACAATCTTCGTCACCTCGGCTTTAGCCATCATCCCCCTAGCCGCGTGGATGGGGACGGCCACCGAAGAAATCGCCGTCGTCCTCGGTGCCAATTTGGGGGGTTTGCTGAACGCTACCTTCGGAAATGCCACGGAACTGATTATCGGCATCGTCGCCCTCAACGCCGGACTAATAGATGTTGTCAAAGCCAGCATCACCGGTTCAATTATGAGCAACCTGCTGCTGGTGATGGGATTGGCGATGCTGCTGGGCGGCTTGCGCTACAAAGAACAAGATTTTCAGCCGACAGTCGCCCGGTTGAATGCTTCAGCGATGAACTTAGCCGTGATTGCCATTTTGGTGCCAACAGCAGTTAATGCCACCTCTATTGGCATCCCTGCGGCAACTATGCAGAACCTCTCTAGCGCTGTTGCTGTAGTGCTGATTATCGTCTACGTGCTGACGCTGCTGTTTTCGATGAAAACCCACAGTTATCTGTACGATGCAGGGGTGGCAGAAATAGAAATGCTGGAAGATTTAGCCGAAAATAACTTAGCACCAGACAGTCCTGACCACAAAGTCAATCTGCCGCTGTGGATTGGGGTGCTATTGGCCTGTACCCTGATGGTAGCTGTCGAGTCGGAACTGTTGGTGGGTACTCTGGAAGAAGCGACAGCGCGTTTGGGGCTGACATCACTGTTTACCGGGGTGATTTTAGTGCCGATTATTGGCAATGCGGCCGAACATACGACGGCGGTGACGGTGGCGATGAAAAATAAAATGGATTTGTCGGTTTCTGTGGCCGTGGGTTCGAGTTTGCAAATTGCTTTGTTTGTTGCGCCGGTGTTGGTTTTGGCAGGTTTTGTCTTGGGCAAACCGATGGACTTGAACTTCAACCCGTTTGAACTTGTAGCGGTTGCGGTGTCGGTGCTGATCGCCAATTCTATCAGTTCTGACGGCAACTCTAACTGGCTCGAAGGTACTTTGCTGTTGGCAGCTTATACGGTTTTGGCGCTGGCGTTCTACTTCCATCCGGTAATTGAGGGACTTGTTTAAAAGGCTTTCTTATCGGGAAGGAAGAGGGAAGAGGGAAGAGGGAAGAAGGCAGATTTTTTCACTCCCTCACTCGCCCACTCTCCCACTCTCCCACTCTCCCACTCTCCCACTCTCCCCCTCGCCCACTCTCACTTATTTCTTCGAGAGTGGTGGTTGCGATCGTACAATTGAAATGTGGCTGCTCTCTCGTTATTAGTTCTGGTGTGTTTGTACATTATGTGCTCTCATCAGGGATTTGTGACCTCGATCGGCTGTGACAAACAACAAAACCTTTGGCCTCAACCCGATCGTTCGATCGCAGTGCCCCCGGTTATACAAAAACACGGGATGCTGAAGTCAAGCCAGACTAAAGCCTCCCTTGACTTCAGAGACGCTGCAAGATTTCAATCAAGGGTGCTCATGAGTCTTTTACTAGGTGTGCTACGATCGTCATAAGTTGAAAATTGAGTCTAACTAGACAACGTAAAACATCGTACTCTTATTGTTGAGTACGTCGTTTCACAAACACGGTGTTGCCGTCTAGGAAAACTCGTATTTGAACAAAAACCGAACTAGATAAAGAGGACTAATCAAATACGGTATGCCATACCGGAATTAACGATTTTAGAGAAGACACCTCTAATGCGGCTTGAGTAATCTTGTCAAGGCCAGTAACGCAAGCTGAATCAAAAATCTCACTCACCAAGAGTGCACACAGTAAACGACGGTCGATTTAAAACTGACCAGCCTATAAAAAGGTCGAACGGGATACCACGATTCGTTAAATTGGTTGAAAATAATGGTTAAACAATGGCTAAAAGCTTCCACACTAATAAATAGTTGTAGAGACTTCAAAAATAGGGTGCTGCTCCACCCGAATTTACGCCTGTGGACAAGTAAGAGCCGACTCTCTTGGCAGAAACAGGAATCAAACCCTCTAGAAAATACTTCTAGTTGAATGGTGAAGCTTAGATAAGTTTAGCCAAGTTTTGTAGAGCAGTGTCAAAGTAAAACTTGATAGAGCAACCTCAATCAGGGTTATGTGGCTTCTGTGAGTTATTGCCTCAATCCCAAATGCCCGAATCCCTCCGATCCCGCCAACTCTGGCAAATCCGCGTGTATCCACTGCGGGTCAGAACTTTTGTTGCAAGGTCGATATCGGCTAGTCGCGCCTCTCGGAGGCGGTGGCTTTGGCAGAACATTTGAAGTGGACGACAACGGCGCCCGAAGAGTGCTCAAAGTCCTGCTCAAAGAACATCCCAAAGCTGTAGAACTGTTTAAGCAAGAAGCCGACGTATTGGTCAGGCTCAGACATCCAGGTATTCCAAAAGTCGATCGCGACGGTTATTTTATATTTACGCCAGCTCACAGCACAGAGTCTTTTCACTGTCTGGTGATGGAGAAAATTGCTGGGGCCAATTTGCAAGACTGGCTGAAACATCGGGGCCGCCCGATCAGTCAAGAACAAGCTGTGAACTGGCTCAAACAACTGTCGGAAATTTTAGACCAAGTTCACCGCCTCAACTATTTCCATCGGGATATCAAGCCGCACAATATTATGTGCAAGCCAAACGGGCAGTTAGTGCTGATTGACTTCGGGACTGCTCGGGAAGTGTCGGCGACTTATTTCGCTAAGGTGGGCCAGGGGCAAAATGTAACTGGTATTGTTTCCCCCGGCTACACGCCGCCGGAACAAACAAATGGCAAGGCTGTTCCGCAGTCCGATTTTTTTGCTCTGGGGCGCACTTTTGTTTATTTGCTGACTGGAAAGCCGCCGACTGCGTTTCCAGAGAATCCGCGCACGGGCAGATTAATGTGGCGCAAAGGAGCTCCTCAAGTTTCCGACTCCGTGGCTAATGTGATCGATTATCTGATGGCGCCTTTTCCGGGGAATCGACCTCAAAGTCCCCAGATGGTTTTGCAGTGCTTGGAGGAAATTAATCTCGACGGCGCAGAAACTCAGGTGCCGACTCAGTTGCCGACGACGGGGCAAACTAAAATTCGCGCAACTGCCGGGGCGTCTGGGGCGAAGAAGCAGAGTTCCATAAACCGCCTCAGACCTCTGAATTCGGGATTGAACAAGACCGAAAAAGATGTTTTTGATTGGAAAAAGAAGTTGCTGGCGGGCACGGCTGTTTTGATGGTGAGTATTGGCGCGTCCCAAATTTACGGTTCGCTGCGTTACGGGGTGTTTCCGGCAAACCCGGTGTGGCTGCTTTCGACTTTACCTACCACTCATTTTTTGCAAAGAAGTTTGGATAATGTCGGGAGTGTAAATGCGATCGCCCTGTCCCCGGACGGTCAAACTTTGGTGAGCGCAAGCTTTGGGACGATTAGAATTTGGAATGTGAGGACGGGACGGCTGGTGCGGACTCTCAATTCGGTGCATTCTAAAAAATCTGTCAACACGCTGGCGGTGAGCCCGAACAGCTCAATTTTGGCCAGTGGCGGCGGCGACAAGAATGTGATTCTCTGGGATTTGAAGACGGGGCGACGGATGCGGACGATTCCCGCTCACACAGCCGCCGTCAACTCCATCGCTTTTAGCAGGGACGGTCAAACTCTCGCTAGTGGCAGCGATGACAAAACTATTCGCTTGTGGAATGTCAAAACCGGGAGCAGGTTGCGGACTTTGAGCGGCCACGCCGGAGGAGTAAACGCGATCGCTTGGAGCCGGGACGGTAAAACTCTCGCTAGCGGCAGCCAGGACAAGACTGTGCGTTTGTGGAATCTCGGCACCGGAGAAGTCAGAAGAATTATCACAGGTCACCGGGGCCCGGTTACTGCTGTGGCTTTTAGCCCGAACGGGCAAAGTGTGGCTAGTGCTAGCACCGACAATACGATCCGTTTGTCGAACGTGCAAGACGGGAAGCGCACCCGCACTTTTAAAGGGCATTCGGACTGGGTGAGGACGATCGCCTTTAGCCCGGACAGCCGCACTTTGATCAGCGGGGGCGGAGATATTATAGTTTGGGATTTGAAGACGGGAAAAGAAAGAAGCAGTCTTTCTGGTCACAGTCAGTTTGTGAGTTCTATTGCTATTTCCAGAGATAGCAAGACTTTTGTGAGCGCCAGTCCCGATCGCACTATTAAGATTTGGCGAATGCCATAATTTTACTATTTTAGATTTTAGATTTTAGATTGAAGAGTCGAGGCGAGTGAGAAATCCCATCCCGACTCCGACGTGGAAGTCTGGGCATTGCCCGCCCTACAACTGTTACTTGCCACAATTGGCAAAAGTAGAAAACAAGTTAAATTCTGTAACCCTCCACGCTTGCCATGTCTGCGCGCCAGCAAAAAGACTGTACCTAGTTATGCTTTTATCGCTGTCAACATAACTTTGCCAACTTAATGAAGCAACAGTGGGATACTGGGCTGGAAACTCCCCTGGTATAGGACTTACTTGCGAGCTCATGTTCCATCCTACTTGCTTGCTAAAATCTTGAATTTGACCTTCGCAAGTGCGACAGCTAGAACCGCCCACTTTCTGCCAAATCTCTAACTGTGGAGTCAATCCATATTTTCCGTTGCTCGATTGCATCCACAGGCGATCGATCGCGCGGAGGTTCGGGCAAGACAGATTGGCGGGGTTGTTACGGATCAGAGAGACTGTTTCTTGATCTGCTTCGTACCATTTTTTGGCTTCTAATAAGGATTGAAGTTTGCTAAATTCGCTGTTGCTTTCTTGTGAATTAGCGGTAAATGCTGGTTGCAAAACTGCAATAAATGTGCCTACTAATGCGAGGGATAGTTTGCCAAGTTTAATCATGTTCCCTGATTAAAAGTGATTTAACAAAGGACAGTTTACCATCTCTAGACCGAGATGAAATCTTCAGAGCCAATAAAATTGGGAGCAACGCCTGTCAAAGAAGCTAAAACTTCACCGCTGCTGGCTACTCTAATTAATGTGCCGTTAGTTCCAGGGGAAATTGATAGTTGTCCGAAGGTCAAGCCATTGATTAATTGAATCGTATCTTGAGAGTTGGCGAAATCAGAGATTGTATCAATTCCCAATCCCGCACCTAAAACAAATACATCGTTGCCTGCGCCGCCGACGAGATTATCGTTGGCCAAACCGCCGTTGAGAGTGTCAAAACCTTTGCCGCCAGATAGGTTGTCGCTGCCGTCGCCGCCATTAAGGATATCATTGCCCCGCAAACCGTTGATGTTATCGCTGCCATTCGTGCCTGTCAGGTTGTCGTTGCCGGGAGTGCCGTTGATGACGTTTGGAGGGTTATTGCTGCCACCTGGAGTGCTGGGGGTGTTAGAAACAAAAATGTCGCTGTGATTGTTAGTGTCTCCCGGCACGAGGTTGGAGGAAGATGATGGAAACGCCACAAACCGCCCGTCGGCTGAGATGGAGGGGCTGGCGAAGTCTTGGGTGGAGGCGTTTCCCTGATTACCTGCTGAGTCTACAGAGAGGCGGGTGGTGGTATTGGTTAACAAGTCCCGCATGAAAATGTCAGCGGTATTGTTAGTGTCCCCCGGCACGAGGTTGGAGGCATCAGATAAAAACGCCACAAACCGCCCGTCGGCTGAGATGGAGGGGATGTAGGAGTCACTGTTCGCCAGATTGCCTGCTGAGTCTACAGAGACGCGGGTGGTGGTATTGGTTGACAAGTCCCGCACGAGGACATCTGGGCTATTGTTAGTATCATCCGCCGGCACGAGGTTAGTGGCATCAGATAAAAACGCCACAAACCGCCCGTCGGCTGAGATGGAGGGGGTGTAGGAGTAGCCGTTCCCCAGATTGCCTGCTGAGTCTACAGAGACGCGGGCGGTGGTATTGATTGACAAGTCCCGCACGAAGATTTCGTAGCGATAGTTAGGGTCTCCCGGCACGAGGTTGGAGGAATTTGAAGAAAACGCCACAAACCGCCCGTCGGCTGAGATAGAGGGGTAGTAGGAGTCACTGTTGGCCTGATTGTCTGCTGAGTCAACAGAGACGCGGGTGGTGGTATTCGTCAACAAGTCCCGCAGAAAGATGTCGTTTGTATTGTTAGTGTCCCCCGGCACTAAGTTGGAGCCCTGAGATTGAAACGCCACAAACCTCCCGTCGGCTGAGATGGAGGGATCGGAGGAAACAAGGTTTCCCTGATTGCCTGCTGAGTCAACAGAGACGCGGGTAGTTGTATTGGTTAACAAGTCTCGCACGAAGATGTCACCGAGATTGTTAGTGTCCCCCGGCACTAGGTTGGAGGCATCAGAATAAAACGCCACCAACCGCCCGTCGGCTGAGATGGAGGGCTGGGAGGACCAGCCGTTCGCCTGATTGCCTGCTGAGTCAACAGAGACGCGGGTGGTGGTGTTGGTTGACAAGTCCCGCAGGAAGATGTCGATGTTATTGTTAGTGTCCCCCGGCACTAGGTTGGAGGCAGATGATTCAAACGCCACAAACCGCCCGTCGGCTGAGATGGAGGGGCGTACGGACCAGTTGTTCCCCTGATTGCCTGCTGAGTCAACAGAGACGCGAGTAATTGTCATAAGTATTGGTGTTAAAAGGACAAGTTTAAATATCCCCGGATCTTACTCGCAGCATACAAGATAGCCAAGCTCATATTCCCCGCCCGTTTTTGGCAAATTCATCAACAGTTTGCTGCGATAATTCGTGAACTGTCATTGCTTGCAACACGTCAAAAGGCAATGTTAAATGATGGGCGCCAGCTAATAAAGTCTTCACCGCTTCTTCCGGCGATTTAATGCTAGCTGCCAAAATTTCAGTATTACTTTTCTTCAAGACATTTGCCATTTCTTGCACTAAGGCAAAACCGTCTCCCAACAATCTGGTGGCGCGATTCACGTAGGCGATCGCATATTTTGCCCCCGCTTCTGCTGAAACAACTGCTTGTGATGCGCTGTAAATAGCTGTCACCGCGCAAGGAATTTCCGGTGACAAATGCGCTACTGCTTGAAAACCAGCCGCCGTTGCTGGAACTTTCAAAACTGTTTGCTGTCCAATTAATTCAAAAGCCACTTTTCCTTCTGCTACCATGCCATCAAAATCAGATGCAGTTAGCTGATAATACACTTCCCCAGGAATAAGTTTCGCCAGTTGTTTGAGCGTCACATCTGGAGATAAATCGCTTTTTCCCAGGAGGGTTGGATTAGTAGTAATTCCCGAAAGCCAGCCGAACTGGCTCGCCTCTTTTGCTTCTGCTACAATTGCAGTATCGAGATAAATTCCCATCAGCTCTACACCTTTATTTTTTTAGTTTATTCTGAGTTTTCCGAGGCTTAGTTTCAATTTGATGCCAGTGAGCGTCAAATTGATTGTTAGGTATTAACTGTAGCAGATTTGTCAAAACATCGCTAGGAAGTAAAAATAACAATTAAGTGATGGGTATCACGTCACTTGCTGATTACGATCGCCATGTAAGAAAACTTCGATCGCCAAATGCCGGAAACAAACAATTTATATTTGTAGTATGGGTTATGTATGCAGTAACTCAAGGAGGTGACTCATAAAATGAGAGAAAAAGAAAATCATCAGTCACAAGTCAGTCTTGAGGAATCTTGTGACAAAGCGGAGTTTGAAAAACCAGCATCAGCCCCTCAAGACTTACCAGAAAATGATAATTCTCAAACTGAGTCTCAAGCATTTGAAAATCACGGTGAAGATGGTTTGAAGGCTCTAGCACGGTTAATGATGGTGAGTCTAACTTGGTCGCTGGCAGGACTTTCTAAACCCAAGTAAATTTTTGGGTTATTGGTTATTGGTAATAAACACTGGTATTATGCCCGAGTGCGATGAATCTTTAAGTTTTAACATCCAATTCCTAATCTCTAGCCTGTGCTTTTTATAGTACAGGCTTTCCCATTTCCCAATCGGATGGGACTCAATGCCTCATCCCTGGGCTTCGCCCAATTCCCAATATCAAACTTTTATTGATATCAACTGTTTTGGCGGTTGCTATCAATCCGCCCCAAAGACACAATATTGTTGTGTCCATATTTGCTACTTAATATTTTCCGAACCTACTGCCTCAGAAATCGAATTAAATCCTTTTTCTTCCAACTTTTGCAGCAAACCTTGGAGAATCCGACGCACCATCCAAGGCCCTTCGTAAACCCAACCGGTGTAAACTTGAATTAAACTTGCACCGGCGGCTATTTTTTCCCAAGCATCTTCGGCGGTGAAAATGCCACCAACTCCAATTATGGGTAATTCGCCTTTTGTATATTGCCAGATAAATCGGATTACTTCTGTCGATCGCTCCCGCACAGGAAGCCCGCTAATTCCCCCGGCTTCTTCGGCGATTGGTTTGCCTGTTTCTCGCAATATTTGTGTTTTCAATCCGTCGCGGCGGATGGTGGTATTTGTGGCGATAATTCCTGCTAGTTGGTAGGTTTTTGCTAAGTCAAGGATTGATACGAGATCCTCTGGCTCCAAATCCGGCGCAATCTTGACTAAAATTGGCTTGATTCCCTGATTTTCTTGTTGCAAAATTTCCAAAATTGTGCTAAGTCCAGCAGCATCTTGGAGCGATCGCAACCCAGGCGTATTCGGAGACGAAACGTTGACTACAAAATAGTCGCCCCAATCTTTCAGCAGCTTAAAACTCTCCAAATAGTCGGCAGCGGCTTGCTCTAACGGTGTTACCTTAGATTTACCGAGATTGATGCCCAAGGGTAACGGGGACTGAGGCATGGGGCGCTGGGCATCGAGTGGGGACTTTTTCTGTGCTGCCTGAAACCGGGCTGCCATTGCCGCGGCTCCTTGATTGTTAAATCCCATGCGGTTGAGGGCTGCACTGTCCTGAGTCAAGCGAAACAAGCGAGGTTGGGGGTTTCCCGGCTGTGGTTGACAAGTGACAGTGCCGAGTTCGGCAAAGCCAAAGCCAAAATTTGCCCAAATGTCGGCAGCTACGCCGTTTTTATCAAATCCGGCGGCTAAGCCGACAGGATTGTTAAAGCTCAGTCCCCATAAAGATTGTTCGAGGCGAGAATCTTGGACTCCCAAAGATTTCTGCAATCGAGAGAGCATTTGGCTGGTGGCGGGGTTTGACTGGGTTCTGGCTGCGAGTTCTAGAACTTGGAGAGTGCGGTTGTGCAGCCACTCGGCATCGGTTTTCAATACGGAAAACAACAGCGGGCGTACACTTGATTGATAAATATCCAATGATTTGTACTGGGGCAATTTACAAATTAGAAATGAGAAGGAAAATAAAAATATTCACGAGCAGACAGTGAAGGTGAGGTTGTTACTTCAACTTCGATCGACTTTATCCAATGTTTGAGACTGAAGGATAAGTGAGACGATTATATTTTGACACTCCCCTGCTATCAAGGCGAGGGGATTCTTTGATCTACGAGCTGACTTGCTCAGGCAGGATTTCTCCAACCAAAGTAGAGGTCAATTCTCCCAAAGCGTTGCTTGCTTCTAGAGCAAAGGTTCCGGTATGCCCTACCGTACCCAATCCCCGACTTAGGATATTTCTAGCGGCGTTAAAATCTCTATCCATCAGACATCCACATTTACAAGCGTGAGTTCTGGTGGATAGTGTTTTTTTGACCATTTCACCGCAGCTAGAGCATTCTTGGCTGGTATATTGCGGACTTACCGCAACCGTTACGCGCTCAAATACTTTTCCAAAATATTCAAGCCAAACACGGAATTGATACCAAGATGCGTCGTTAATAGACTTAGCTAGACAATGATTTTGCACCATATTTTTGATCCTCAAATCTTCGTAGACTATCAAGTCGTTTGACTGAATTACGCACCTTGCCAACTTCACGGCATGGTCTTTACGCTGCCTACTTATTTTGAGATGGCGCTTACCTAAAATCTGTCTGGCTTTGCCTCTGTTTTTTGAACCTCTTACTTTTCTTGATACTCCACGCTGACTGCGCTTAAGAACACGTTCACCTTTTCTCAGGAATCTAGGGTTTTCAACCGTGACTCCGTTTGAATCGGTGTAATATTCTTTCAATCCAACATCTAGTCCAATCGTATTACCTGTTGGTTCTGTCTTTTCCTGTCGGTTAACATCAATGCAGAACTGGACGTAGACACCATCAGCACGTTTTACCAGTCGAACTCGTTTAATCTGGCTGACTTGATAAAAATGCAAGTCTCGCGTACCTTTGAGCTTGAGCTTGCCGATTGCTTTTTTGTCGGTAAAAGTTATCGACTTTCTGTCGATTGCAAGTTTCCACCCAGTCGATTTATAGTCAACGGAGCGACAATCTTTCTGGAACTGCGGATACCCTTTTTTACCAGGAACCTTTTTCTTGCAGTTTTCGTAGAACCGAGAGATAGCTGCCCAAGCGCGTTCGGCACTTGCTTGCCTTGCTTGGGAGTTGAGCTCGTCAGCGAACGGAAAAGTCGCTGCCAGTACAGCGCAGTATTTGTTCAAGTCGTATTTATTCTTTTTAGGATGGTCCATCCAATAGCGTAAGCAGCTATTGCGAACAAACTGAGAAGTGCGAATTGCTTCGCTTACCGCGTTAAACTGACTTGATTTTCCGTAAGCTTTAAACTCAAAAACTAGCATTGCTCTTACCTCCACTTTTATGCTATCGCAGTCAGCACAAAATGGGTGAGTATGCAATGAAAGTTTACAATTAAAGCCGTCCTAGAAGGACAGGGTTTTAAACCCAGAATTTTTGATAAGTTGATTCTTTGGCATTTTAATTTTTGGAATTTTTAAGTTAGTAATTTTAAATTATACAAAGGTGCGGGGAAGCTTGGAAATGGGGCAGCAGCAAAGACCAAAGGATTTAGACGAACAAATCGCGACCCTAGAGCGCGTTCTCCTGACTCTCCGAGAAGAGGAGAATGTTGAAGTGCTACTTTCGACCACACTCGGTTACTTGCAAGCGGAATTTGACTGGCGGTTGATTTGGATCGGGTTGTACGATCGACAGGCCCACAGATTGTTCGGGAAAGGCGGCATAACTCCTAACGGCGACCTGTCTTTTCTCAAACAGCGGTTTGCCCTCAGCCCAGGGGATTTGCTGGAACAAGTGGTGATTCAGCTCCGGCCGGTGGGAGTCCCGGATTTGCGATCGGAAAACCGAGCCGGAGAATGGCGCAAAGCAGCTCAAACTTTCAATATTCAAGGCACGACTCTGTTTCCGCTGCGCTACAAAGACCGCTGCTACGGCGTGATTTTGCTCGGAACTGAGGTATGGGGAGCGTCGCCCAAGTCGGGGGAAAAAACGCAGTTGGCGATCGTATTTGGAGCGCTGGCAACTGCTCTTTACCAAATAGAAAAAGACTGGCAGCGACAACAAGTTAAACACCCAGATGAGTCTCTTTTAGCGCTGATTTCGCAGTTGGGGGAATTGCGATCGCTCGACCAATACTTGCAAGCGGTGGTCGAACAAACTCATGAATTTATCGAGCCGACACGCACCAATGTTTATTGGTTCGAGCGAGAGCGACGCTATTTTTGGCGCCGAGTCAGCAACCGCGAAGTTACTCCGGGTTTGGGCGGGCCGGCCCGACCGGCTTCGGGCATCACCGTTCAAGACTTGGGCGAATTTTATCAGGCTTTGGGCAGGGAAGAAATGGTTTGGATCGGTGAATCTCAAAGTTCTCTGAAAACTGAGCTGACGGGACGGTTGATGCAGCAAATCCGCGCTCGCTCTCTGTTGGCTGCGCCGATTGTTTCGGAAGGGGAATTGTTGGGATTTTTGGCAGTCGAAGCCGGCGAGCCCCGGATTTGGCAAGATAATGAAAAGCATTACCTGCGGGGAGTGGCGCAGTTAGTGGCTCTGACGGCTCCTATGTCGGAGATGGAGGAGAAAATTCAACAAACTGAGATCGATCGAGATTTAACTGCCGGAATAGCTCACGCCATCTACAGCGATGCTGACTGGGAGGCGACTTTGAAAAATACCGCCGAACAGTTGTGCGATCGGCTCAAATGCGAATACTTTTTGCTGCTGCTGTACGGCGAAGAACAAAATCGCTTTGAAATTGTCTGCCAAAATCTGCCCCGCAACCGCAGGGCAGTGCCGTCGCCACTCAACGCCCTGGATGTGGCTGACGTGGGGCTGTTGCAAGCAAGTGCACCTCTGGCTATTGAAAATTGGGAGGAAGATGGGCGGCTGGGCGCTTGGCGGGAAGTGTTGGGGGAAGCTGGGGTGCGATCGCTGTTGGCATCGAGCACTCGGGCGAAAAAGGCAGAGGGAGAAAACCCCAATCTAAAATCAAAAATCGCCAATCGCAAATCGATCGAGGGTTTGCTGGTTGTCGGGCACAGTGCAACTCGCACTTGGAGGCGATCGGAGCAAGAATTAGTTCGGCTAGTGGGCGAACAACTCGGATTGATCCTGCACTCGTGGCAGCAGAGTTCGGCAATCGACAAATATCAGCAATTTGAACGCTCGCTCAAATCGGGTTTGGCGGTTTTGCACCATTCTCCTGATGAGCAATCTGAGGAACCGATATCTGCTGCTTCACCGACGATGTTCCCAGAGTTGCCACTACAAAAGCTCGATCGTAACTTTGCTCAACACGTTTCCCAGACAATTTCCTGTCCTTTAGTAGCCGTAATTACTTGGAATCCCGGTGACGAGGAAGGTTCCATCGTGGCGACGGTAGCTGCCAATCCTGTATTTGCCCTCAATCCCGAGGCGGTGATTCCTGTCAAAACAGATGCCTTGATCCAACAAACCCTGGCTGCTAACTGCGTGGTGCAACAGAGCACGAGCCAACTGCCCCTGGCGACGAAGCGGTGGCTCCGCAGCCCGGGAATTGGCGAGATTATGACGGTGGCGCTGCAGACTGCCCCAGAACACGCTGCGGCGGGCATTGTGGTGGCTGCGGACGCTCCGGGCCGCCAGTGGTCGGAGTTGTCGGTGAGTTTACTCAGCTCGATGGCGTCTCAGTTGGCTTGGTGGCGCAGGTATTTGGCCGTGCAATCGGCCGCCGAGTCGCAGCGATTGGATCTGGAGCTGCTCAACTGGTACAAACAGCGCCGTTTTGAGGACTTTTACCGCACTGTGGGAGCGGGGGTGAAGGAGTTGGGGGAGTTGAGTCAGTCGATTTTGCAGTCGGCGAAGGAGCAAAAGGATGCTCTGAAAACTTTGCGCTACCAACAGGTTTTGCGACACATTGGCAATGCTGTGGGGTCAACTCATTTGCTGCTGAAACAGGAGCAGTGGCGGCTGCAATTCGGACAAGATGCGGTGCCTGTGAGCGCTTGGCTGAGGCGATCGCTCGATCGAACTGCCCCCCTGGTCAAACAGTCGCAAGTCTTGCTGGAAGTGCACAGAGAAGCTGCTGTGTCGATGCCTGCGGGTCAGACTTTGAGCGTTCGCGGGGACAGCATCAAGCTGGATTTGATCCTGTGCGAATTGCTGGCGACGGCTTGCAGGCGCTCTGCTGTGGGCGCCAAGATTGAGATTCGCTCTGAGTTGTTGGGGGAAGATTTGTTAGAATTGTCTGTGATCGATAGCGGCGCGTGCGATCGACACTTCATTGCAGCCTTCAACGGCGATTCCGAACCCGATATATTAGCGGTTTCTAGTTCCCATAGGTCGATCGTGCAAAATCTCTTAATTTGTCAGCGAGCGGTACGCTTAATGGGGGGAAACTTTTCTATAGAAATGTTAGAAAACAATTTAATTGTGGCTCGTTTAGTGCTGCCCCTAGCCCATTCTTAATATTGCCCAATATTGTAAAAATCCCAACCTGCGATCGAGGATTGTAGGGGCGGGTTTCACCAACAATAATTGCCTAAAACCCATAATCTCATAAACCCGCCCCCACCCAACATTAAACCGCCATCTACCTCTTTCAAAATACAAGGAGCGGGTTTAGCTACGCTCTATATTGTTATTGATATCTTGCGCCCTTCTTAGGGACGAACGGGCACGAGCGGCCCGTTCCACAATACATCAATTTTCTTGTGTGGTGGGCATCTTGTCCGCCCCTGAAAGACTTTCAGAACTCGGGAAAAACCTTTGAGTAATCCAAGCAGTTACAATATGAGAAAGCAATCCCATCGGCCCAGCAAAAAAACACAAAGCCAAAGAATGAACCGTCCAAACTCCTGTCCGCTGTCCTTCCAAATAAATCCAGCGCCCGACAAACAAGTCCATCACTAAAAAATGTATCCATCCCGTAGCAGCCGCCGTTTCTTCCCCCAGAAACTTAGCAATATCTGCTAACTTAGGATTGGATAAAGCAGCCGCATTTTCCGCAGTCAGACTGCTACCAAACAAATATATGTACAAAACGGCTAGCACTGCAAACGGAATAAAGGAATTCATTACTTTTCGGGTAATTCCCCAGTTTGGTAATAAAATCATAATTGCCCAGAAAGGCACAACGAACAGATTACCGACATTAAAAATTAGTTCTGGTGTCATAGTTGGCTCTTGGCTCCTGCGAATGCAATGCAATTAAGGATGTTAAGATTACTTTACACAATTTTTGCCAAAATTTCTCAAAACCCGAAAAAAATCTCATTCACAAATGAAATAGAATTGCTATACTTATCTAAAATTTCAAATCTCGCATCTAAAATCGATTAAGGCAGCACAGCCCATGACAAATTATAATAACTTTCCCGATTGGTGCAAGCAAAAAGAGAATCTCTCGCTTGATGCTAAACATACGGTAGAAATACTGTTGCAATTATCAGATACTGCCGAGTGCGATCGAGCTAACGAACTGCTTTCTAATACAACAGAACTTAACCTCAAAAATCTTCAAATTACCGATATCAGCCCCCTCTCATCCTTCACTCAACTTACTAATCTCATCCTCGGCAGTAATCAAATATCTGACCTCGCTCCCCTGCAATCTTTAACTAACCTGAAAACTCTGATTATGGATGTTAATCAAATATCAGATATCAGTCCGCTTTCATCTATAATAAATCTGACTCAACTCGTTCTCGATACCAATCAAATATCAGATATCAGTCCCTTAGCAGGTCTAACGAATCTTACCGCACTTGTCTTGTTTGACAACAAAATTTCCGACATCACTCCGGTGAAAAAGTTAACTAACTTAAAGGCGCTGATTCTCTACAAAAATCAAATTTCAGATATCGCTCCTCTGGAAAATTTAACTGAACTCCAGACACTCTACCTTTACAATAATAAAATATCGGATATCACCCCGCTGGCTTCCTTGAAAAATCTCAAAACGCTGTTTCTATTCGGAAATGAAATATCTGACCTGACTCCGCTGGAATCTCTAACAAACTTAAATAAATTGGTTTTATTCCAAAATAAAATATCAGATATTAGTCCTTTGACATCACTCACTAATTTAATTGAACTTAACCTCGGTAACAATCAAATATCAGACATCAGTCCGCTGAAATCCTTAACTAATTTGACTGAACTTTATCTGTTCAACAATCCGATTTCGGATAGCAGCGCGCTACAAGCTTTAAATAATTTATTTTTACTAGACTTGTACAACAATCAAATCTCGGATATCAGTTCCCTGCAATCTTTGCAAAAGTTGACTACCCTGGACTTGCGCGGGAATCCCATTGTTAATAAAATTTGCCCTGTCAATCCTGAATCAATCTGCCGGTTTTAATTAATTATTAAGGTCGAGGCAAGATAGCAGTTTATAGAGTATCATGTCAAAGGTCAATATCAGGAGAAAGTGATGAGCGGACACGATGCTTTGATGTTAGGATTGCTGCTGTTGCCAGGTTTGGCTTTGTCGATCGCAATTATGGGCGCTTTTGCCGCTGGTGGATAATCAGTTTTGGCAGCAGGCAGATTTTGTAAAAAGTAGTTTTTTCCTCGTTTTCATCGTTCCCAGGCTCTGGCTGGGAACGCATTTCACTCTTGCTCAGCCTCCTGTTTTTTTGCCAGCGAGGCAGAGCCTCTGGATCTCGGTTCCCAGCCAGAGGCGGGGAACCAGTTAATCCGTTGCCGAACTTCCTTCTTCCTGACATCCGTTACATCCGTTACATAATCCGTTGCCGAACTTCCTTCTTCCTGACATCCGTTACATCTGACATCTTGCACCATTCTCAAGAACAGGCAAGATGCCTGTTCCACAAGAGATAAATTTTTTTGTGGAACAGGCCGAAAAGCCTGTTCATAAAAGGTTTATTGACAATGGTGCAAGATGTGAGTTACATCCGTTACATCCGTTACATCCGTTACATAATCCGTTGCCGAACTTCCTTCGCTTACAAAAATTGTGCTGTAACATCCGAATTTACTAAAGTATTCGCGCACAAAATACCCGATGCTGCGACGGCGGGGACGCCAATTCCGGGCATGGTGCTGTCTCCCACGCGATACAAGCCTTTGACTGGTGTTTGCGGGCCGGGAAATGTGCCTTTTCCGGCGGCAATTGCAGGCCCGTAAGTTCCTTGATATCGGCGCAAAAATCGGGCGTGGGTTAGCGGTGTGCCGATCGACTCTAAGACTATCCGCGATCGCAAATCCGGTATAATTTTTTCTAAAGCTTGAAACAGAGATTGCGATCGCTCTTGCTTTTTCTGCTGATACAATTCGCCATATTCCCAACCTTCGTAAGGTTCCAATGTATAAGCATGAACGGCGTGATGTCCGGGCGGCGCGAGAGTTGCATCCCACACTGTAGGAATCGAAATCATGCAAGTATTTCCGGGTACTGTAATGTCAATCTTGCTGTCGTGAACGACGACGTGGTGGCCGGTCAAACCTTCGAGTCCTTCGGCTTTAATTCCTAAATGCAGGTGCATAAAACTGTCTACTGCTGGCATCGACAAAGCGTTTTTTCGGTAGCTTTCCGGCAAATCTTCAGAGCGCAGTAATTTTGTATAAGTATCCCAGATTGTGGCATTTGAAATAACAATTGGGGCGCGGATAACTTCGCCATTTTTCAAGCGAACGCCCGTGGTTTTGCCGGATTCAACTAATATTTGCTCGACAGGAGATCCCAGGCGCAATTTTCCTCCCCAGCGCTGCAAACCTCTCACTAAAGCATCGACGATCGCACCGCTGCCACCTACAGGATATTCGATCGCACAGCGCGATCGTTCGCCAATCATAAATGCTATTTCCGGCGCGACAGTTCCGTGCGCTTTCAAACCCGACAGCAAAAAGCACTCCAAATCGATCAAACGCCGCACCCAAGGGTCACGCACGTCGCGATCCATCAAGGAACCTGCTGAACCCGCGATCGCACCTACTAGCGGCAACAGCTTCAGCAAAGCAGGCGAGTACCGAGACAGCAAAACAGGTATCAACTGCCAGTCGGATCTCAGTGCTAAAGCCGGAATTCCACGCAAAGCTTCATACAAAACTAATAAATTTTCTTGAAATTGCTGTAATTCTACAGCACCTTGCGGTGCGAATTTAGCTACAGCATCTAAGTAACTTCTCGCATCAGCATAAATCGGTAAACTTCCCTCTGGAAAATGGTAATGCCCCAGCGGATCGTAGGAAATTGCTGCGATCGATTCCTCCAAAACATCAAAAACTTGCCGCAAAGGATTGAACGACCCGGGGTCAGTCAAACCGCAATAAAAAGAAGGCCCCGAATCAAAGTGAAATCCCCGGCGCGAAAAGCTGTGAGCTGCCCCGCCCGCTATGATGTGGCTCTCGCAGACGAGAACCCGCTTGCCGTAGCGAGCTAGCATCGAGCCTGCGACTAAGCCCCCAATACCGCTGCCAATTACGATCGCATCAAAGTCTTGCATTTATCAAATGTGGTATAATTGTATTATTTCTTGCTAAGTGTTGACCCGCCCAAAAACGGGTACCGTGCCACCTACGCTCCTGAGTGGAGATACTAAAATTTTAGACTCAAGTTCTGGTTCCCAGATTCACGGCGCTGCAAGTAAATCTAAAATCTAAAATCTAAAATCTAAAATCGACTGACAGGGTATTTTTATGGGAGGAAAACTATGAAAGCTTTATCTATTTTAGATGAAGTTGTTCGCGAATTAGAACAAGACGTGAATCTCTCGCGCATTAAAAAAATAATATTTTTTGCTTGTAAAGAGTTCTGGGAAAACGACCCCGCCCAACTCGCCAGCGCCGATGTAAGGATTTTAATCGAAGAACTGTGCGCCAAATACAGCCGATTAGAAGATATTGAAGCAGTTTTAAATAGTATAGTCTCTAAGGTTAATAAAAAAACCGAGTATGCTTTAGTAGCCGACCTCATAGTCTGTCAACTTAGCAGGCTGTATGAATTTGAAGACTTCACCAAATTAGAAGTAAACATATCTAGTTTTGGCGGTCAGGAAGCTCCCGCATTTGAAGAACACTTTAGTTCGGAAGTACCCAGCAGCGAAGAAAGGGCAAGAAACCCCGGCACTTTATTTGATGTGCGACAAAAAATTTTGCAGCAAACAAATCCGCTGAGGGCGAAAATCCTCATTTTTTCTACTCTTTATCACCAGTTTACTTTTAGCGATCGCGACTGGCTACTTCTGAAAACTCAAGAACTTGACAATCTACTGCGACAACTGTTTAATGTCTGTACCACCCTAGCCGAACTGGAATCTCAGTTGTACAGAACTGCTAGCAATCTCGACAACAGAGATGAAAACGACCAAGCAGCGAGCGTAATCATCAAAGCGATGAATCCTTGTTACGCAAAAATGCAACAGGAAGAACCCCATGAAGCCGAATCTTCGGCTAGTGAAGATTACGATCAGACACATTTAAACAACAGTGTTTATGAAGAGATCGAGCTGGTGGACAAACGCAGCGATTATTTTGATCCAGGCGAGATTACCCACATCCTTCAAGCTGCTCCACCTCACTATCATTATGACCCTCAAAAGAGTTACTTAGTGCCGGACACGGCAGAAAATCTACCGTTTCAAGAACCAGAAACCAGCAATAATTATCCTACTGAGTTCAGACAGGAAATGGTAGAAACATTCCCAGTTGCAGAAATGCCGACTATTATCGAAATTTTAGAACCTGCTGCTCCTGTTATTATAAATATTAGCGATTCCATCAAACGCAAGTTGGGATTGGAAGAAGAAATGACAGAATTAGTCAGTCAAAGTGCTAACTCCGCCACAGCGCAAATAGAAAATATATTCACCCAGTTAGAATCAGCCTTAAATGGAAAGTTTTCAACCGGAAGTGCAGAGGATCGTTTGTACTGGAAATATAAAAATCTCAGAGAGTATGTAGGCAAAGTTCAGAAGTTTACCGATAAATTGCTGGAAATTTTGATTGAATTGGAGTCAAAAGAAAGCGGAAAAAATCTTTCTAAAATCCCAGAAAATATGGCAGACAATATTTCCGAAATCCCGCCGGAAAACTCTAGCCCTAAAGCAAATCAGTATCAGCTTCTGGAAATGGCAAAGCAAGGCAAACCAAAGGCGATCGCCCAATTGATTAATCAATTGCTACAGCCTAAAGGAATTGCTGCTACAGTAGGATTTAAAGACGGTTGGCTCCATGTGATTCTGGAGTCTGCTGAAGTACCCAACCAACAGGCTACAGCTACATACATTCACAAAAAACTGTGTACTTTAAAATCCAAATATCTTACTCATGTGAAAATTCACGGGCGACAGTTAGGCAACAAAACAGTTTTTTGGACTCAAGAATTTGTCAATCAAACTCATTAAATGCTCGACTCAAGTCTGAGGCTACACACACTAAGTCCGCCTGCGTCAACTGAAATTCAAGAAATTTCATCAAATTTCTCAGACTCAAGTCGGGTGCTACAAAAACTAAGTCCGCCTGGGCGAACAAAAATTTAAGCAGTCTAGAAATAGCCGATTGTACCTAATTAACAACTAAAACAAATATGAATGCCAGCGAAATCTTAAGGCGATATACATCAGGAGAACTAGATTTTCAAGGTATGAATCTCAGAGGAGTATACCTGAGCGGTGCCGATTTAATTGGCGTCAATTTAAGCACTGCTGACCTCTGTGGAGCAAACTTAGCGATGTCATATCTGAGCAGAATTAACCTTCAGCGCGCCAATTTAACTAATGCAAAGTTGTGCGGTGCTAACTTAAATCAGGCAAACTTGAGCGGAGCCACTTTGTCTGATGCAGACTTCCACGGAGCGACTTTGCAAGGTGCAGACTTTCGCAGAGCCAATATCTCTTTGGCAGTTTTTATTGATGCAAATTTGAGCGATGCAGATATGCGAGGTGTGAATTTGCAAGGTGCAGATTTGCGCGGGGCGTGCTTGCGGGGTGCAAATTTGCGGAAGGAGGTGCGGATTTTTGAGGGTGCAAATTTGCGGGGTGCAAATTTGCAAGGTGCAGATTTGCGGGGCGTCAATTTGCAAGGTGCAGATTTGACTAAAGCTAATCTCAGTCACGCGAATTTGACAGAAGCATCTCTGGGG
Organism: Microcoleus sp. B6-A1; assembly: GCF_036705085.1. Taxonomy (NCBI): domain Bacteria; kingdom Bacillati; phylum Cyanobacteriota; class Cyanophyceae; order Oscillatoriales; family Microcoleaceae; genus Microcoleus; species Microcoleus sp. B6-A1. The sequence goes on along the minus strand of NZ_JAUBTU010000028.1, from coordinate 12,212 downwards.
GAAGCAAATCTGACTCAGGCGAATTTGAGCGAAGCTATTTTAGATGGCATATTTTTGACTGAAGCAACTTTGGTAGAAACAAATTTTTCCTGGGCTGTAATGACAAATGCTAAGTTGGAAAGAGCTGTGTTAATTGATGCTGAATTTGCTGGCGCTAACTTGCGGGGTGCATTTCTTCCTGATGTTAAGTTGAGCAATGCTAATTTAGTTATGGCTGACTTGAGTCGAGCTAATTTGGTGAGGGCTGATTTGAGTCGAGCTAATTTGAATCAGGCAAATTTGAGTGAAGCTGATCTGACTGATGCTTACCTGGCTAGAACAGATTTTCGGGAGGCAATTTTGCACCGCACAACTTTGATTAGGGCCGATTTGAGCACTGCTAATTTAACGGGTGCTCAGTGGCGCGGTACAATTATGCCGAATGGAGAAATGCACGGGTAATTACTTCTAGTAGCAATTTAACGCTCTCGGCAAAATAGTTAATTTAATAGTTAAGAAAATTTCATATAATAAAAAAAAAATAGGGCAATGCTGTGTTAGAACCAGGAAAAATCTTACAAGAACGTTATCAATTGCAACAGCGTTTAGGGCGCACAGCGGCCGGTCATCAAACTTGGCTAGCAGTAGATTTAGAGTTTCAAGAACAGGTGACACTGAAAATGTTAGCTTTTAGCCCGGAAATGCAGTGGGAAGAACTCAAGCTTTTTGAAAGAGAAGCACAAGTTTTGCAGGCGCTACATCATCCCCGCATTCCTTGCTATCGAGATTATTTTTCCCTGGAGCGGGAAGCCGGAGCAGGATTGCCTTGGTTTGGGTTAGTGCAAGATTATATTCCGGGGTTTTCGCTTCAGGAATTGTTAGAAAATGGTCAGCATTTTTCAGAAAAACAAGTACGCCAAATTGCCACTGAAGTTCTGGAAATTTTAATTTATTTGCATGAATTAAGTCCCCCGGTTTTGCACCGAGATATTAAGCCGAGTAATTTAATTTTGGGGGAAGATCAGCAGGTTTATCTAGTAGATTTTGGTGCGGTACAAGCTCAAGCGGCGGTGACAGGTGTAACGTTTACAGTGGTAGGAACGAGTGGCTATGCACCCTTAGAACAGTTTTGGGGGCGGGCGGTGGCGGCTTCGGATTTGTATGCTTTGGGAGCTACTTTAATTCATTTGTTAACGGGGGCGACTCCTGCGGATTTACCACAGAAAGATTCTCGGATTCAGTTTAGCGATCGCGTGAGTGTCAATCCTACTTTGGTAAGCTGGATTGAGAAGATGACGGAAATCGGGTTAGAAAAGCGTTTCCCCCTGGCTAGAGAGGCTTTAGCAGCTTTGAAATCGGGCAACATACAAGGGGCTAATCTTCAAATTGCGACTGTTCGGAAAATTGCTAAACCGCCTCACTGTCGCATTCAAGTTAGCAAATCAGCGACGGAGTTACGCATTAAAATTCCGGCTGTCTTAGTCAGAAAGCCTTTATTATCTGCTTATCTAGGAACAGTATTGCTAATGACATTCATCCCGACAATTATCCCCTTTTTAACAGGAAAATTGAGCATAGGGGTAGTAATTTCGGTACTTATAATAGGTTTTTTAGTTAAGGTTATTTTTGAGATAAAGCAAGTTAAATTTAATCGCAAATTTTTTAAAATAACACATCAGGTATTGGGGTGTAAATACTTACAAGAAACAGGAGAAATATCAGAAATTTTGGGTGCTTTCATTCACAATAACTCTCTTTCGGGAAATCAAATCAAGATTCGTGCCGGTAACGATATGGGAACTTACTTTTATGTTTTAGGAAAAAATTTGACAGAGGTTGAGGCGGCTTGGTTAGCGCAAGAAATTCAAGATTGGTTAAATTTAAGATAAATTTTTGTAGGGCGAAGCCTTGGTGATGATTTTTTTTTGTATAATAGACATCTCCCAACTCAAAATGGGTGACGCGCTCACTTATAGGGTGTCTAAAATACAACTTTAAAAGAGTTATGCTAAGGCTTTCAAAAAAAGACCCGAATTAAAGTCAGTATATCTTATTACCCGATCGCCCAAAAAACATTTAATTTTAGTTCAAATTTATCCCTTCATAGGCAAAATTATCGCAAACTCAGTCCCCACTCCCGGCTCGCCATTCACCTCGATGCTTCCGCCATGTTTCTCTACCGCAATCTGGTGGACAATTGCCAACCCCAATCCCGTTCCTTTGCCGACACCTTTCGTCGTGAACAAATGGTCGAATATCTGCTGTTTAACTTCCTCTTTGATTCCGGTGCCGTTATCAGCAATTTGAATTTTAATGTACCCTTCGCCAACTATATCAGTGCATATTGTGATGCGGTTGGGATTGGCGGTAATTTCGCTAAAAGTGCGTCCTATATTTGACTCTTCTAAGGCATCGATCGCATTGGCAAGCAGGTTCATGAAAACTTGATTCAATTGACCGGGAAAACATTCTATTTTAGGGAGATTGCCGTATTTAGTTATCACTTCGATCTGCGGGCGGTGTTCGTTTGCTTTGAGGCGATGTTTCAAAATTAAAATAGCGCTATCAATGCCTTCGTGAATATTAAAAGGAACTTTGTAGTCTTTGTCGCCTCGGGAGAAGGTACGCAAACTGTTGCTGATGCTGCAAATGCGTTCGCACCCGAGCTGCATTGAATCAATCATCTTCGGTAAATCTTCCAAAAGATAATCGAGGTCTATCTCTTCGGCGTGGTCGGCTATTTCCGATTGCGATGCACCGGAGCGATACAATTCTAAGTGTTCGATCACATCTTCCAAACTTCTTTTACCTTCGCTTAAATTGCCAGAAATAAACCCAATCGGATTGTTAATTTCGTGGGCGACTCCGGCGACCAAATTACCCAATGCCGACATTTTCTCGCTTTGCACGATTTGCAGTTGTGCTTGTTGTAAATTTTTTAAAGTTCGTTCTAGCTGTTGATTTTGCTCTTGCAAAAGTTCGGCTGCTCGCTTGCGCTCAGTGGCATCCACACCCAAACCAATAATCCCGATTGTCTCGCCCTGGGAATTTTTTAACTGCACTTTCGTGACTTCTAAATAGTGCAGTTTGCCGTCAACAAGTCTGAGAGTTTCGCTGGAGTAATGCGGCGAATCTTGGGCAAGGCAGGCCGCATCTGAAACCAGACAGTTCGCTGCATTCTCCCCGAGTATATCTTTGTAATGATCGACAGCTAAAAACTCGCTCAGGGGCACGCCCACATCTTCACAAAATGTCTTGTTGAAAAACTGTACTTTACCACTGGGATTCACCATCCAAATCCAAATCGGAGCCACATCAAGAATCGCTTGCAGCATTTGTTTCTGCTCCGCAAGCTGAGCTTCGGTTCGGCTAATTTTTACTAGCGATCGCTCTAATTGCTGGTTGTAATCCTGATATTTCTTGTATAGCAAAGCATTTTGCAAACAGATGGCTGCTTGGGAAGACAGGAGATTGAGAAGTTGCAGGCGATCGCGGGTAAAAACTTTTGCGGTTAAGCGATTTTCCAGATACAAAATGCCGACTAAGTTCCCTCGATCGAGAATCGGCCAACACAACAGGCTCTGCGGTTGGTATTTGAGGATGTAGGAGTCGGAATCCCAATCACTTTGTTGAGCGAGATCCCGAACAATCACAGGTTTCAATAAATTTTTAACGCAGTCAACAATTTTGAGGGGCAAGATATCGCTGTTTTCATCGAGTTTTGCCGATGATAAGTCGATCGCCCACTCGACTCCCGAATTGTCGAGCGTGCTGGTAGCCGCGATTTCCCATTGATTGCCGTTTGGCAAAATCAGCGCTCCTTTGTCAGCTCCTGTATTTTGCATCGCCAGTTGCATCAGTTTGGCAATCAGTCGATCGAGTTCTCTTTCACTAGAGAGCGATTGACAAGCTTTTAGCAGTGTTGAAAAATTCCCGAAATCTGAGACGCTCGCCGAAACAGACGGAGGAATGGATGGATGAATGGAGGGATGAAGCGATTGATTTTGCCCAGCAGGTGTTGGAAAATTTGCTAATGGATTTGCAGCGAGTTTTGCGGGTTCTAAAATCGGTTTTAATAATTGAGGATAACGTTTTTCTAAGTCATCAATTTTGGCTCGATCTCCCCAGCGGACATAGCAATTATAGGCATCTATCATGTAGATTCGGGCAATTCTTTCTCTTCCCAACGACAGGTAAAACTTAGCAGCGAGTTCGCAGCCAAGAGCTTCTTCATTGAAATATTCGTTAGCTTTAGCTCCGGTAATAGCTCGATCATATAGTTCCATCGCTTCTGCTGTCTGTCCCAAAACGCCGAGCAATTCTGCCTCAACCAGATCGAACTTGTGTTGGTAATTTATCGGCGTATGGTGCGCGAATTCTTTGAGTTTTTTCTGACTAGCCTCAACGCGCTTAAGGATTTGTTGGCGCTCCGCGGGTGCGGCATCTGCATAGATTGCCAAATCTGCCAGCGCATCATAAAAGTCGTGCATTATCGTTACTAGCATCAAAACAGAATTTTCAAGATAAGGTTTGCCTCCATTTCCCCTGGCCATTGGCTACGGATTACGGCTCGAATATCCCGAATCCGTGGCCTCTTTTTGTTGAAATTTATACACCCCCATCTGGTCGGTAACAGTCAAGATTAATTAAAAGATTGGAAGGTTTAATGTATTTGTAAATAACCGGTCTGCGTTTGAGTTCGTCGAGAATGTCTGTTCGGTTGAGGACTATTTCTACCTATCCCATTAAGGGTCGCTAATGCAACTTTTTTGGATTTTGGCAGCACCGCGTCCCGGAAATCGTCCGCCACAACGACGTAGGTTTGAGAATTTTAGCGGCGGGTTGTCGGTCTTTCTCGCGCCCGAACCGATCGATAGCCGATCGAGAATCTGTGTACAATTGCGCGATCGGGCGATATCCAGCCATTACCGCAGTCAAGTCTACTACATCTACTGTTGCGTCCATATCGGCTGACCTCAACTCCAACATTAGCTTGACAAAACTTAGTGTATCTATCTTAGGGCATAAACCGCATAATTTTTGATTGCCCGATCGAAAATTCCAATTATCTGTTAATGAACAACATTTTATACTGGGGCGATCGGGATTAAAGCTTTTTACTTACGTATAAGTTTCTGCTGTTAATCTCAAATGCGATTCAATCAACGCGAAAGACCGTAGAAACACCGCACTATCCTGTCTTTAAAAATACAATGGGTAATTAATTAAATTTAATATAGCGCGATCGCCCAAATTTCCGCAAAGCCGATCAAAAAATTAATACCTTAAAAAGTCCAAATACAATCTCTAGAAATTATAAAGAATCCGTCGTGAAAAAAGTGGCATTCCAGTCCCCGGAATTTATCCGTGGGGTCAATGCTTAAATCTAAAATCTAAAATCTAAAATCTAAAATCGATTGACCGAAAGCATCCAGGATACCCGCCACGTGATTCATTCCGAAAGCAGACTCAGGACCGGTGAAATAAAAAACCTGTATCCGATAAAGGAGCCCCCGAATTTATCCGTGGGGTCAATGCTAAAATCTAAAATCTAAAATCTAAAATCTAAAATCTAAAATCTAAAATCGATTGACTTTACCTAGATTCCGACAGGGGTTTTAACCCCTGTCGGAATCTAGCTTCCCGATAAGGAAACAGCGTTATTTGAGATTAGTCGTCTGTCGCTCTTTCGGCCGCTCGTTGAGTTCAGCCAATATCTCGATTCACTTTCTAGCAAATATTGTCTGAGGCATCTTGAGCATTCTATCTTGCATCTCGTGCTGCATCATTGATATTTTCTTGGCCGCCGCTGGTACCATATCTCAGAGACTCAGTACCCTCTGATACTCTTTCTTTTGCTCCCTCGGTGGCTTCTTTAACAATATCTTTTGCTCCCTTCAAGCCTTCGCGAGTGTTTTCTTTAAGATTAGCAAAGCCTTGTTTGGTTTTGTCGCCAAAGTCATCAGCTTTGCGCTGGGCGGTGCGAGCATCGTCCTTCACCTTGTCACCAACTTGGGTGAGTTTGTCAGGCGCATCGTCCGCTACCCGACGCACGTTTTCGCCTACATTGTTGCTAGATTTCGTGTCAATGCGGTGCTGCGCTTGCTCTTTGAGAAGATCAGCTTTTGCTTCTGTTGTTGTCATCTTTTTGTTTCTGGGATCGACATCGGGGTAGTCGTTCATGCCGCCTTTGAATTCGGACGTTACAGCCCCGGTCGGTACTTCTTCTCTAATTTTGTCGGCAGTTTTTCCTACCCTCGCATCAGCTTTTCCTGCCATCACATCAGTTTTTCCTGCCGCCACACCAGGGCCGCTGCAGGCCGTACTCACAAATACTAAAATGCCAGCCAGAAACACGGTTAAAATTTGTACAGCTCGAATTTTTTTGAGAAATGCAGTTAGTCTGTTCATAAAAATGCTCCTTTCTATTGTGAGATGCTCAAATGCCTGGTGGCTTTGTTGATGTCTAGCCTTACCAAATTAGGCACTTAAACACTTTTTTAAGTATACGAATAGAAACCGTAGCTTTTCATCTATCCCAAGTTACATTCCTTAAGTTGTAGTAGAAGGAAGAAGGAAGAAGGAAGACGGAAGACGGAAGACGGAAGACGGAAGAAGGAAGACGGAATGGACAATCTTCGAGCTTCTAGAAATTATTCAAAGTCCGCACACCCTGCGCCGGACAAGGCAAAGTCGTTTCCCTAGATAGCTGTTTGGTTCTCCATGCGCGCACTATGTTGAAATGTTGTGCGTGTTCGGCTCAAAAAAAAACCTTCTAGTCAGGAACTAGAAGGAAGGTGGTTTATGATCTCAAGTACAACAAGGTCTTTAATCGCAATTGTGGCGACACATCCCGATCGCACACATCTGTCTAATGGCTGAAAGTATCTGTACAGTTGCTAAGGATTTTGAATCGCTGTTTTTAGACTTTTGCAGAATTCACCGATCGCCTCTAAACCCTGTTCTGGAGTACCTTCCGCCAAGCGTTTGACAAAAGCACTACCAACAATCGCAGCATCTGCACCCCATTCTTTCACTTGGCGAGCGTGTTCGGGTTTCGATATACCAAACCCGACGCCGATGGGTTTGTCGGTGACGGTGCGAAGTTCTTGCAGCAACTCTTTTGCTCTCGTTTCTAAGCCTTCGCGCACTCCCGTCACCCCCGTCACACTGACTAAGTAAATAAATCCTTGAGACTGACGAGCGATCGCTTCTATACGACTTTTGGGACTGGTGGGAGCAACTAATAATGTTAGTTCAATCCCTAATTTGTTGGCAGGTTGGATGAGACTGTCTGCTTCTTCTAAGGGCAAGTCTGGTACAACCAATCCCTGAACTCCAGCACTTTTGATTTGCTGCAAGAAGGTTTCTATACCTCGGTACAAAATCGGGTTGTAGTATGTGAAGAGAATGATGGGCGATCGCAAATTCGGACTAACTTTCGCTACCATTTCCAGCACCGAATCTAACCGCGTTCCCCGCTGTAGAGCCCTTGTAGCAGCGGCTTGAATCACCGGCCCGTCAGCTAGCGGGTCAGAATAGGGAACGCCAAGCTCGATCGCGTCTGCACCGTTATCATCCAAAATTTGCAGTGCTTTAGCCGTTGTCTCCAAGTCTGGGTCGCCAGCAGTAATAAAAGGAATCAATGCACATTGGTGGTTCTTGCGTAACTTTTCAAAACAATTAGAAATAGTCATTAGTTATTAGTCATCAGTCATTGGTCATTGGTCATCAGTCATTGGTCATCAGTCATTGGTCATTAGTCATTAGTCAGCGGTCATTAGTCAGCAATCATTACTTGGCGGTCTATATTCATCTTCCTTAGCTTTTAGTCGGCAGTCTTTATTTCACCGTTGATTGCTAATAACTAATAACTAATGACTAATGACTAATGACTAATGACTAATGACTAATTATCTTTTTCCTGTTCAATTTCGGCTTGAAGTTTGGCTAATTCTTCAGGAGTGAGTGCATCTAGCTGCTTCTGCAAGACAGCTTCTTTGTAGTCTTGCAATTGCTGGCTGTAGGTCATATTTTGAGTCAGTGCTCGAAATAAATAAGTCACCAGCCAGCCAATCAAGCCGGCGACCAAAAATAACTGACTCCAAATCCCTGCATTCATGCTGTCGAGTCCGGCAAATTGCAGTAGCAAGTAGACAAACCCACCTGCTACAAAAAAGCCGACACTGATTCCAATTACGTCAATACGTCGCATTTAGGCTTCTATCTGCCGCCGTTTGGGCCGAAAATTCAAAAACGGAGCTAGGAGGAACATACCTGGGAAGAAGAAGAACATCAAGAAGTACATGAAGCCACGCTCAAAAGAGGTAGCGACGTACCAGCGGCTGTTCAGGTAAGCGTAGGTGGCCGCGGGTACTACCAGGAGGTAGGCTCCTGCCAAGACGGCGTAAAGCAGTAAGGTAATATACATAGATTTGCTTTAGGGGAATAATAACACGGGTAAGTCAGTTGACACGCTCCGTTAGCTGGTTAACTATTGTACCGCTTGCGGAGATCCAGCGCGACTTTTGGGAATTTTTTGATTAGGGGTTGCGTAAATTGGGGTTTTGCCTGTAGAATAAAAGGCTGTTGCTCTTAGTGGCTCAAAACCACAGCAGCTTGACCAAAGGGGGGCGTGGCGGAATGGTAGACGCTACGGACTTAAAATCCGTTGACCCGAAACGGTCGTGTGGGTTCAAGTCCCTCCGCCCCCATCCATTTCAATCGTTTGTGATTCAACGGTTTCAGACTTATTGTCACCAAGATTTCTGTTTTCCGCTCAATTTTCGCGCTAATGGTTTTTTACTATGTCCAAAAGCGCCTCTATATCTGCCCAGTTCGCCCCGGACTTTTTGCGTCAGGCTTTCAACTCCTTGAGCAAATCGGCTGGTTCTGGAAATTGGGCGGCTGTCGGAGCTGAGTTTAAATAGTCGAATAACAAATTATGTGCCGTCGTTAACACATTAATGTCCTCAAAATAGACAATATCTAGCTTCAAGTTTGAGATGAGGCGGGGAGTGCGATCGCAAACTCTGCTCCCCCTCCCAAAGATGAAATTACCTCTATTTTCCCCCGATGTTTTTCCACAATCTGGTAGCAAATTGCCAGTCCGATACCAGTGCCTTTTCCTGGTGCTTTAGTTGTAAAAAATGGGTCAAATAGCTTGCTTTGGATTGCGAGGGAAATGCCAGGGCCGTTATCGCAAATTCGCACCATAATTTGGCTACTGTCCAACTTTTGGGTCTGAATTAAAATCTGAGGAGTTTTCCCTTTTTTAGAGTCATGGGATGATTGTTCTAGTGCATCTATCGCATTTGCTATAATATTCATAAATACTTGATTTAGCTGCGCTGGGTAACACTCTATTTCGGGCAACTCTCCATAGTTTTTGACAACTTCAATTCCCTGCTTGAGCCGACTGTTCAAAATCAACAGTGTATTGTCAATGCCTTCATGAATATCAACTAATTTCATTTGAGCTTCATCTAAGCGAGAGAAATTTCGCAAAGACAAAACTATTTGCCGGATGCGTTCTGAACCTATTTTCATAGATTCCAGCAGTTTTAGTAAATCTTCTCTGAGAAAGTCTAGTTCTATTTCTGCGATTTCTTCTGCGATCGCCTTTGTGGGTTGCGGGTATTCCTGCTGATAGAGACGAAGTAAATTCAGCAAGTTTATAACATACTCGTTGGCGTATTCTAGGTTGCCGTGAATAAAGTTAATAGGGTTGTTTATTTCATGGGCTACGCCTGCCACCATCTGCCCTAAACTGGACATTTTTTCGGTTTGGATTAACTGGGTTTGGGTGTGTTTTAGTTGGTGAAGCGCTACTGTAAGCTCTTCTGTTCTTTCTTCTACTCGCTCTTCCAAAGTTTGGCGAGCCAGCTCTAATTCATGGGTGTATTCTGCTACCCATTGAACTAATTGATTGATGGATTTTGCTAAGGTTCCTACTTCATCTTCTGTGGTGACAGGTGCTTGCAAATCAAAATTTGCTTGTTGAGTAATAGTTTTAGCCACGCTGGTTACAGCTTGGATAGGGATGGCGATCGCGCGACTGGTACAGATGGCTAGAAAAGTAGCGATCACAACTGACACTAACATACTCACTACGATGATTTGCACTCGCAATTTCTCAGCTATATTAAAATTAATGTAGGCTTGTCTTTGCTGTGCCTTAGCTACTTGTGTCATCAAGCTCAAACTCTCTGAGAGCCGCTCAAACTGAACATCGAGCTTAACTGCTCTATCCCCTCTGATTAAATCCAATACTTGCTGCTGCGCCTGTTTAACGTCCTCTGGTTTTAGTGAGGAGGGAGCTATTTCTTTCCAAAAAGAGGTGAGCAATTTAGAATACGAATCTGTCGCAGTTGTGTAACCGTCTAATAATTCCTTTAATTCAGCATAATTTACTGCTAATTCTTCCGAGTATTCTTCACTAAAAGTGTCTATTTCTGCAATATTTTTTTTAACTGCATTAACATCTTTCGAGAACTTAGCAGTTTCATATTCAAACCAGATTGAATCTCCCAAGACAGAGATTAGCCGTTTGGGATGTGACTGCACTGCCTGCACGGAATATTCTAAATCCCTGAGCAAATCTTGTTGCTCGTCGGCGAAGGTTAAAGCTTGGAAAGCTTGCTTTTGGTAATAGTCTCCACAGATCATTCCCCCTGTGGTTCCTAGTACGGCTATTCCAATTGCTAGGGAGTAGCCATAATTAATTTTTTGGGCAATGCTCAAGCGAGAAATGAAACGGTTAATTGCAGTGAAGGGAGTTTTTTTGAGAGGATTTTTAATGTCGCGAGATCCTTCAGTGACAGGGACATTATTTTTTCCTCTATTTACGATAAGGTTTTTGAACCTCACAGCCCTATTCTCTCCCTGTTCAAACTTTTGCATACTGGCAACCTGAGCTAAATTTTAACAACTTTAGTAGTAAATGCACATAAATAAAGTCTCTTATTCGTAGTAGGGAATATTCCCTATAGTTTATGAATTAAGGGCTAAAGCTCTACTACAAATTGGGTATTAGATAAAATTTAACCTTAAAAGACATTCCCCTGACCAATGGCTTTATAAACTTCACGAATCATGTTATAATCACTGTCGTTTGCTGGCACCAGTTTAGCTCCTTGATACTTATCATTAGCTTTCCCAACTAAAATTGCTTCAATTAGCTTATCTTGATTTTCTACCAGGCGAGCGCGCATTTTTTCAACAACAACAATAGGCAGATTGCTACTAGCTACAAACAAATCATTAGGCAAGGGTTGTCCTGTTGCGATTAGCCGAAACTCACTTTCAGATAAACCCTCGCTATTGAGCAAGTCTTTATATCTTGTATAACCGAGTGCTAAGGCATCAACTTCACCCTTTTTGAGAGCCTGTAAACCATTTTTACCCAACATTGAGATTTTGATGTCAGTTTGGGGATTTAATCCAGCGTCGAGGAGAATTTTAGTAGGCCCTAAATGACCGCTGGTTGAACCTGCTTCCCACATAGCTATTGTTTTACCTTTCAATTGTGCTGCTGACTTAATCTCGCTATTGGCACGAACAAGAATAAGTGAGTGATAGTCCGGGCGGGTGATGGCAATGATGGGAACAGCATTTGTCCGGGCCCGCATAATCACATATTCAGATGGCCCTGTTAGAGCTAATTTTAGCTGACCCGACTGGAGAGCTACGGCTGCGGCTATATAGTTATCTACTGGGAAAAATTCAATTTTTTTCTCCAAAACTTTTCCCAGAACAGTCCGAAAGGTTTGATAATTTTGCTGTAAATCTTCTGCACCCTGAACATCAGTTACAGCAAATTCAAGGGTTTCAGGTTCACTTACGGCCAAACTGGAAGAAGTGCGATTAGATTGATTTACTGTTGTAGAACAGCTTGCTACAAACAATAGCGATAACCCAACAAAATGCCGCCGCTTCATAATTTATAGGAGTTTTAGTGGCAGTTGAAAATTGCATAAGTATTATAAGCTATTTGGAATAAGCTTTCATTAAAATAGATTATCCGTTGGTTAAGCTTCAGTCAACTGTTGTGGCAAAATTATTAAGAAAATTTTTATCGAGGGGTTTTATGGTTGCGAGTATCAGGCCGCGGATCTTGTAAACTTAACTCATGAAACGCTGCCAGCTTTAACTCAGGAGCGCTAATTAAATAACTTACAATTTTAATTGTTATTGTGGGATGGGCGTCCCGCCCGTCCTTTTTGGACGGGCGG